>JALSPH010000167.1 GCA_026986055.1 Campylobacterales bacterium | reverse complement strand
ATGATACAATATACAAAAAAATAAATTTAGTACTCTGAAAATTACGAAACCTCGCTCAGGCGAGATGAGATTTTTAGCTATGCTAACGTTTGAAAACTACACTAAAAAGTGCGAACACAAGTGCCCCTTCGGGGTTGGGCGCACTTTTTTCGCTAAAGCGATCGTTTAGTTTTCAAACTAAAATCTCAAAGCCTTCGCTCGATTTGTAATTTTTCAGAGGGTTTAATCAAGGGAGTGTTTTAATGCAGAAAGAGCCTATGACGGAGTATGGATACAAGAAACTTAGCGAAGAGCTAGAGCATCTTAAATCGAAAGCCAGACCCGAAGTTGCCAAAGAGATAGAGAGAGCCCGTGAACTAGGAGACCTGAAAGAGAATGCGGAGTATCATGCGGCAAAAGAGAAGCAGGGGCTCATGGAGGCGCGAATAGCTGAGCTTGAGGATATTTTGGGGCGCGCTCAGATAGTGGACCCTGCCGCGCTCGAGCACAAGAGGGTCAGTTTCGGTTCGACGGTGACTCTTATCGACCTTGATACCGACGAAGAGGTTACCTACACGATAGTCGGTGCCAGCGAAGCCAACCCCGACAAAGGGCTCATCTCCTACCACTCGCCTCTTGCAAGGCAGCTTATAGGCAAAGAGCCGGGAGATGAGGTGCGCATGAGGCTTCCTGGAGGTGAAAAGGAGTACGAGATAGAGCAGGTCTGTTACAAAGAGATCTGTTTCGGGGTGTAGGTTATGGTACCTGTTGCCATCATAGGCGCCAGCGGCTACACCGGACTGGAGCTTGTGAAGATTTTGCTTTCGCATCCGAAGTTCGAGCTTGTATATGTGGGAACGAGCGAAGGCGGGGGCAATATAGCAGATTTGCACCCCTCTCTTTCAAAAGTGGCGGATATCTCGGTTAAGAGCGCGGATGCGGATGAGGTTGCGGATGTGGCCGAGCTTGCATTTTTGGCGCTTCCTCACAAGACCGCGATGGATTTTGCTTCCAAGCTGCTGGAACGCGGAGTGAAGGTGGTCGACCTCTCTGCCGACTATCGCCTAAAGCAAGAGACTTACGAAGAGCACTACTGCGCTCATAAAGATGGGAAAAATATAAAAGAGGCGGTCTACGGTTTGCCGGAGTTTTACCGTGCGAAGATAAAAGAGTCCTCTCTTGTGGCAAACCCCGGATGCTACCCGACGGCATCTTTGCTGGGACTGCTGCCCTTTATCCCCTACGTAAAAGAGGATGCACCCATCTTTATAGATGCAAAAAGCGGAGTGAGCGGAGCCGGGAAAAAACTCTCACCTACCACCCACTATGTCAATATAAACGAGAATATTTTCGCTTACAATCCGATAACCCATAGGCACGCTCCCGAGATTGCGGAGAAGATAGATGAGCTTTTTTTGGTGCAGCCGCAACTGAATTTCGTACCTCACCTCATTCCCGTTACCAGGGGGATGCTCTGCAGCGTCTATATGCAGCTTGAAAAGGAGATAGAGCCATTTGAAGTGCTCGAGGAGCTATACAAAGATGAGCCGTTTGTAAGGGTAAAAAAAGTGCCCGTAGATATAAAGTCGGTAGCAGGGACCAATTTTTGCGATATATATGCCGTAAGAGAGGGTAAGTCTCTCTTCGTCTCGGCGGCCATAGACAACCTTTTAAGAGGTGCGAGCTCTCAAGCGGTGGTCAACGCAAACATTATGTACGGATTTGAGGAAGAGCTTGGAATACCGAAAATCGCCTATGTTCCTTAAGAGGCTCGTGTGAGCAAGGAGGAGATCGCCATCAAAGAGGGAGCCTGGCTCATCGCCGACTCCCACTACGCCCACTACAACACTACACTTTACGACTTTTTATCCAAAATAGAACCAAAAAAACTTCCTCCTCAACTAATACTGATGGGAGATATTTTCGACCTGCTTTTTGGAAATGCACGAAATTCGATTCAACCAAATAGAAAAATGGTCGATCTTTTAAAACAGATTGCCAGGGTATGCGAGGTGATCTATCTTGAAGGCAACCACGATTTCGGTCTGGAGCCGATTTTTGGAGGGGTTGTAAGGGTCGTTCCAAGATCCTCTCAGCCCATCTTCGCCAAAGTCGGCCGGTTCAGAGTGGCTCTGCATCACGGCGATACGCTGCAAGGGGTCGGGTACGAACTCTATACGGCGGCGATAAGGAACCGTTATGTGGACAAGACTCTGAATCTTCTGGATACTCTAAGCGGCGGTGCCGTTATAGGGTGGTTGGAGCGTTACAACCGGAAGAAGAGACCTTGCTACGAGATAGATGATTTTGAAGAGAGGATGCAAAGACGCCTTGATGCTTTGATGAAAAAGTACTCTTTCGACTACTGGGTCGAAGGGCACTTCCATCAAGGTATTGGATTTGGCTATAAAGGTATCTCCTACTTCAATCTGCCCGCACTCTCCTGTGCAAAAAGATATATCGTCATTCGCTCCTTTGAGGGCTCGATAGAGTTCGAGAGGAGGAGTGTGACTTAAAGGTGAAACAATGGGATCACAAGGCGACATACTTCAGGTAGGTACGAACGAGCTGGAACTTGTGGACTTTCGCATCTTCAAAGAGGAGGATGGGAAGGTCTATGAAGGAATTTACGGGATCAACGTCTCTAAAGTTCGTGAAATCATAAAATATCCAAAGCTAACGGAGCTTCCGGGAGTTCCTGAATTTATTGAAGGAATATTCGACTTAAGGGGCATAGTGATTCCCGTGGTGGATCTTGCCAGATGGATGGGGATCAATCCTCCTCAAAACCATGATATACATCCGCGCGTTATCATCGCGGAGTTCAACAATATTCTTATAGGCTTCGTCGTTCATGAAGCCAAGAGAATCAGACGGATAAGCTGGGCAGATATAGAGCCGGCCTCTTTCACTTCGGGGCAGGGGGTTCTTGATAAGAGCAAGATAACAGGCGTGACAAGAATAGAGAACGACGAGGTTCTTCTTATTCTCGATCTTGAGAGTGTCGTGGAGGAGCTTGGATTTTACCAGCCTGATGTAGACAGTGAACTCTCCATAGATAAATTCAGTGGGATCGCCATGGTTCTTGACGACAGTCTGACAGCCCGTAAAATCGTCAAGGAAGCATTGCAAAAAATGGGTTTTTCGGTCGTTGAAGCCAAGGATGGTCAAGAGGCGCTTGAGAGACTCGAAGAGCTGTATGGCCATTACGGGGAGAGGCTCTCGGATGAGCTTAAAATCATAGTTTCGGATGTCGAGATGCCGAGAATGGACGGTTTCCATTTTGCCGCAAGAGCGAAAGAGGATCCAAGATTTGCCGATATACCCATAGTTTTTAACTCCTCTATAAGCGACCACTTCAGTGAAGAGCGCGGCAAGGAGGCCGGAGGCGAAGGTTATATGGTCAAGTTCGACGCAAATGTCTTCTACGCGGAGATTTCAAAAATAGTCCGTTCACATATAAAGACGGCATAAAGGATAGGTCATGGATGAATTTCAGGAAATTTTGGAAGACTTCTTGGTAGAAGCCTTCGAGATGATAGAGCAGCTTGATAACGATCTGATAGAGCTTGAGAACAGTCCGGAAGATTTGGATCTTCTAAACAGGATATTTCGTGTCGCACACACTATAAAAGGGTCGAGCTCCTTTTTGAATTTCGACATCTTGACTCACCTTACCCACCATATGGAGGATGTGCTCAACAAGGCCAGAAAAGGTGAACTAACGATAACGCCCGACATTATGGACGTCGTTTTGGAGTCTACCGACAAGATGAAGAGTATACTCGAGCACATCAAAGAGACGGGAAGCGACGAAGGCTCCGTAGATGTATCGCCCACCGTCAAACGTCTCGAAGCGGTATTGAACGGCGGCGAGGCAAGCGAACCTGAGCCTGTAGCACAAGAGCCCGAACCTGAGCCCGAAGAGGAAGAGAAGGATCTCTCCGAGATGAGCGAGGAGGAGGTCGAAGCGGAGATCGAGAGGCTTCTTGCTCAGCGCCAGGAGGAGGATAGGAAGAGAAGAGAGGCCAAAAAGGCTGCGGAGGCGGCCGGAGAAAAGCCGCAGGAGAGTGATGAGAAGGATCTTTCAGAGATGAGCGAGGAGGAGGTCGAAGCGGAGATAGAGAGGCTTCTTGCTCAGCGCCAGGAGGAGGATAGAAAAAAGAGAGAAGCAAAGAAAAAGGCTCAAGAGGAGCAGAAAGCCAAAGAGCAAAGCGCCGCAGCCGCGAAAAAAGAGGAGTCGAAGAAAGCTGCGGCGAAACCTGCTCCCAAAGAGAGAAAAGCTACCGTCGAGCAGACTATTCGCGTCGATGTCAAACGGCTTGACGATCTTATGAACCTCATAGGCGAACTGGTTCTTGGAAAAAATAGGCTTCTTAAGATATATGACGATGTAGAGGAGAGGTACGAGGGAGAGCAGTTTTTGGAGGAGCTCAACCAGGTGGTCTCCTCCGTCTCACTTGTAACAACCGACCTTCAGATCGCCGTGATGAAGACGAGAATGCTTCCTATCGGCAAAGTCTTCAACAAGTTTCCGCGTATGGTAAGAGACCTGTCAAGAGAACTTCACAAGGAGATCGAACTGGTTATCAGCGGCGAAGAGACGGAGCTTGACAAATCTATAGTCGAAGAGATAGGCGACCCTCTAGTTCACATAATTAGAAACTCATGCGATCACGGCATAGAGACTCCGGAAGAGAGAGTTGCCAAAGGTAAGCCGCCAAAAGGTACGGTAGAGCTTAAAGCCTACAACGAAGGGAACCATATCATCATCGAAATTGTCGATGACGGTAAAGGGCTTGATGCAGATATGCTGAAAACGAAAGCTTTGGAGAAGGGGCTTATAAGCGAAAAAGAGGCCGATCAGATGAGCGACAAAGAGGCTTTTATGCTTATCTTCAAGCCCGGTTTCTCGACAGCCGCGCAGGTTACGAACGTCTCTGGCCGCGGTGTAGGGATGGATGTGGTACGAAGTAACATCGAAAAGCTTAACGGCATCATAGAGATCGACTCCGAAGTCGACAAGGGTACGACACTCAAGCTTAAAATTCCTCTGACTCTAGCGATCATCCAGTCGCTCCTTGTAAGCGTGCAGGAGGAGTACTACGCTATTCCGCTCGCTTCCGTTTTGGAGACTGTCAGAATTACGCCCGACGAGATTCAGAGCGTGGAGGGAAGAAGCGTTTTGAGGCTTCGAGACGAGGTGCTCTCTCTTGTTCATCTGGCGGACCTTTTCGACGTGGAGCGGGTTTTTAGCATGGGTGAGCATGCATATGTTGTAATAATAGGCATAGCGGAGACGAAAATAGGGGTTATCGTAGACTCCCTCGTCGGACAGGAAGAGGTCGTCATCAAATCTCTTGGAGAGTATCTGAAAGGCATAGAAGGAATTGCCGGCGCTACGATCAGAGGCGACGGCCGCGTCACCCTCATAGTCGACGTGGGAGCCATAATGGATATGGCCAAAAATGTCAAAAGCTCTATGCAGAATCTCGAAGAGAGTGCGGAAAAGGCTGAAAAGAGCTCACCGGCTGATTACAATGTCTTGATAGTTGATGACAGCAATACCGACAGGGCTATCATGAGAAGAGCGCTCGAACCTCTTGGCGTAACGATAACGGAGGCTACAAACGGCGTAGAAGCTCTCAACCTTATGAAAGATGGAAGCAAGACTTTCGATGCCGCACTTGTAGATATAGAGATGCCGAGAATGGACGGTTATACTCTGGCAAGCGAAATAAGAAAGTTCAACAAATTCAAAAACGTTCCGCTCATAGCGGTAACGAGCCGTACCAGCAGAAGCGACAGGATGAGAGGGGTTGAGGTCGGGATGACGGAGTATATCACCAAACCATACACTCCGGAGTATCTAATGAATGTAGTGGCAAGAAACATAAACCTTAATGTGGAGCATGCAGTATGAGCAATCAACTCGAACAGGTACTGAAAAAACAGCAGGAGCAGCAAAGAGGTCCTCAAGAGGGTGAGATAGAGGAGGTTGTGCAGCTTGTAGGCTTTATGGTGGGTGACGAGGAGTTCGCCGTTCCGATTTTAAGCATTCAAGAGATCATAAAGCCCATAGAGTATACAAGAACTCCAAAGACTCCCCCTTATGTTTTGGGGGTGTTCAACCTAAGAGGCAGCGTGCTTCCTCTTATAGACCTTCGCATGAAGTTCGGGCTCTCTAAGTCGAAAGAGAACGAAGATACCCGCTATATGGTCATTAAGCATAATGATGAAGTTGCCGGATTTGTCATAGATAGGCTCACTCAGGCAACAAGAATAAAAGAGAGCGCGATCGACCCGGCTCCCGAGACTTTAAGCGACGAGCAGAATCTCATATATGGAGTAGGTAAGCAGAGAGATAAATTGATCTCGATTTTGAATGTCGAAGCGCTGCTTAAAAGGGATTTTTAGTCAAAACTTTGTAACAGCTCTTTTGCAAGGCTGAATCTGTTGGCGGTCATCAGGTGAATTTTGGGGTGGATTTCAAGAATGGAGCCAAATATCTCCCTGCTGAGCGCCAAACCTCTTTCATACTCCTGCTTCTCGCCTTTACCGTGCGCCTCGTAAAGGGTATCTATCCAGCTTTTGGGTACGTTTATGCCCGGGACATGAGAAGATAGAAACTGCGCGGTTTTAAGCTTCGTTACTGGAAAGAGTCCCAAAACAAGAACCCCATCTTTATTACCGCTTATCTCTTTCGCCTCTTCGAAAAGCTCCAAAAGCTTTAAAGCGTTCTCTTTGTCGAAAACAGGCTGGGTGATGACTCCCAAAGCGCCGTGCTCGAGTTTCTTTACGAATTTTCTCAAAAGAGTTTTAGGGTTTTTGGCAAAAGCGTTGCTTACCGCAAAGGGGTATATCGGTTTTGGCTTCGAGTTTAACTCGCGTCCGGCGTAGTCTATGCCGGCATTGAAACACTTTATGATGTCCAGAAGCATCGTGCTGTCGCTTTCAAATACCCCTTTCGCAGCCGGTTGGTCGCTTATTTTGGCGGGATCTCCGGTAAGTGCCAAAATCGCCCTTACATCTATCGAATTGGCACCGAGAAGGTCGGATTGCAGGGCTATTTTGTTTCTGTCTCTCATGCTCATTGTAGCAAGAGCAGGTTTTTTGAACCTCTCTTGAAGCTGCATCGCCGCTATGATGGAGTTGAATTTCAGTTTTGCAAGCGGGTTGTCCGTAGTGCTGAAGCCGTCGACATTCTCAGCGATACCTAAAGAGTCGAGTTTCTCTATGACAGGGGCAAAAGAGGCACTGTGCCCAGGAGTAGTCTCCAGAGTGATATATCTGGTTTTAGGTTTTTGAAGTTTTTCGATGAGTTGTGTAAACATCCGTTTCCGTTATCTGCATATTATTTTGGTTTGGATATTATATCACTTGTTTTGTCCGATTTACAGGAGAGTCGGCTATTTAAGGAGAAGATATATTATGAAACTTGCGGTATTCGACTTTGACTCTACGTTGATGGATGGAGAGACTATCGACTTTCTGGCAGAGCCTTTGGGGCTTAAAGAGAAGGTTGCGGTTATTACCGAGCGCGCTATGCGGGGAGAGCTTGACTTTTTCGAAAGCCTGACTACAAGAGTCCAGCTTTTAGAGGGCTTGAGGGTTGAGGTTGTGGATGAGATTTGCCGCAACCTCCCCTTTATGCCAGGTGCAAAAGAGAGTATAGCCGAACTTAAAAAGCGTGGTTACAGAGTCGTGGTTTTCAGCGGAGGTTTCAGAAACGCTACATCTTATGCGAAAGAGATTTTGGGCTTCGATGCAGATTTTTCAAACACTCTTCACTCAAGAGAGGGGCGTCTTACCGGTCTTGTAGGGGGAGATATGATGTTCGACTTCTCCAAAGGGGATATGCTTCAACGGCTTCAATCTCTTCTGAACGTAAAAGAGGAGGATACGGTAGTGGTCGGAGACGGTGCGAACGACAGAAGCATGTTCGCATATGCCAAAACCCGCATAGCCTTTTGCGCAAAAGAGATTTTGAAAAAAGAGGCCAATGTCATAGTGGATGAAAAAGATTTGACAAAAATATTGGCTCATGTCTCTTAGTCTCGCTTCCATTTTCAACTCCGTAAAGAGTTATAAAAAAGCACTCGTTGCCGGAAACGTCGTAGCGTTGTTGGCCGCTTTGGTAAGTGTTCCTACTCCCCTTTTGATCCCCGTTCTGGTAGATGAGGTGCTGCTGAAAAAGAGTCACACCATAACCGGTTGGATAGATAGCTACATAATGCCTATGGAGACCTTCGGCTACGTCATGACGATACTGGCGGCGACCGTTTTGTTGCGGATTTTCTATACCGCGCTAAGCATTTTGCAGACAAAAATCTTCATGCAGATATCCAAAGATGTGACTTTCAAAATCAGAACGGATGCACTGGAACATCTGAAAAAGATCTCCATGAAGGCGTACGAAACTTCCCGCTCCGGCGCCATAGCCTCCAAACTCGTAACGGATGTGGAGACGATAGACGCATTCATAGCGACTACCGTGAGCAGGCTTATAGTCTCCGTACTTTCACTTATAGGGATTGCCGCTGTACTGCTCTGGATACATTGGCAGCTTGCTCTTTTTATCATAATTTTGAACCCGTTGGTCATCACCTTTACGACAAGGCTGGCCCGCAAAGTTTCCAAACTGAAAAAGGAGGAGAACAGAGCTATCGAACTCTTTCAGTCGGCACTTACCGAAACGCTGGACCTTTTCGGTCAGATACGTGCATCAAATCAGGAGGAGAGGTTCTTCTCCAAACTTAGAAGCAGAGCTCTCGAGGTTAGAGAGAGGAGTGTTAATTTCGGCTGGAAGAGCGACGCCGCTAGCCGCATCTCATATCTTACGTTCCTTGGCGGATATGAAGTCTTCAGGGCCGCAAGCATACTCGCCGTAGCCTTTTCGGACCTTAGCATAGGTATGATGCTGGCGGTTTTCGGCTACCTTTGGTACATGGTGACACCCGTGCAGGATATTTTGGGCATACAGTACGCCCTTCACAATGCAAAAGCGGCCATAGAGCGTATAAACGAGGTTTTGAGTATGCCCAAAGAGCCGGACTATCCTCACTTAAAAAACCCTTTCAAAGAGAGCAGGGTAGGGGTCTCTTTGCACGGTGTCACTTTCGGTTACTCTCCAGATACGGTCGTTTTGAGAGATATAGAGTTTGAAGCGAAGCCCTCGCAGAGGGTAGCGCTTGTGGGTGCGAGCGGTTCGGGCAAAACGACGCTGGCTCAGCTTATAGTAGGCTTTTACCCTGTAGAGAGCGGCTCTTTGAAGTTCAACGGAGTCGATGTCAAAGAGGTTGGGCTCGATGTGGTAAGGGAGCATGTAAATCTCGTGCTGCAGAGCCCGAAGCTCTTTCACGACACGATCCGCTTCAATATCACTTTGGGCAAGGAGATAGAGGAGCCAAAGATTTGGGAGGCGCTCAAGGTGGCCCAGATGTATGAAGTGGTAAAAGGGTTTGAAAATGGTCTCGATACGGTAGTAGGAAGAGAGGGGATAAAGCTCTCCGGAGGCCAAAGGCAGCGCATAGCGATAGCCAGAATGGTCGTAGCCGACCCTAAAATCGCCATTTTGGACGAGTCGACATCTGCACTCGACGTCCATACGGAGGCGCACCTTTACGAAGCGCTCGAGCCATTTTTTGAGTCAAGAACGACCATAATGATAGCTCACAGGCTAAGCACCATCAGGAGAGCCGACTACATATACGTTCTTGAAAACGGCCGTATAGTCGAAGAGGGTACGCACGAAGAGTTACTGAAAGAGGAAGGGGTATATATGGGATACATCAAAGAGTCGGGAGGTTGCCATGGAGTTGCTTGACGCGTTCATTTTGGGAGTTGTAGAGGGGATAACGGAGTTTTTGCCTGTATCGTCCACGGGCCATCTTATTTTGGCTTCCAAGCTTATGGGTATAGAGCAGACCGATGTGCACAAGACATTCGAAGTCGTCATTCAGCTCGGCTCCATTCTGGCGGTCATTTACGCTTTCAGGGATAAGATCTTTACAAATATCGAGCTTTGGAAGAGGCTTATAGTAGGTTTCCTGCCGACGGCGGTCCTCGGCTTTACCCTCTATAAAACGATAAAGTCGCTTTTTGCTCCCGAAACTGTCGCCTATATGCTGATTGCCGGCGGTGTCGTTTTCATAGTCATCGAGCTCTTCTACAAAGAGAGGGAGCACCATGTGGCGCACGTGGAGGATGTCAGCTACAAACAGGCTTTTATGATAGGGCTCTTTCAATCGCTGGCGATGGTCCCCGGAACTTCCCGATCCGGGGCTACCATAATAGGCGGCCTTCTGATAGGGCTGAAGCGTAAAACGGCTACCGAGTTCAGTTTCCTGCTGGCAGTGCCTACGATGTTGGCCGCCACCGCGTACGATATTTTGAAAAACTACCAGAGTTTTCAGATGGATGACGTTCAGGCTCTTGGAGTCGGCTTCGTTACGGCATTTAT
>JALSPH010000166.1 GCA_026986055.1 Campylobacterales bacterium | reverse complement strand
TGGCAAGCTTCGGGTTTTGCTCCTTGACTACCCTAAGGACGTTTGTGGCGCCTATGCTTTGACTTCCGCTCTCTTTTATGTCGACTCCTGCGAAAACTTTGGCAAGGATGAGTCCGAAAGGTATTCCGCCTATCAAGAATGCTGCCAGATAGAAGATTATGTTTGGGTTGGTTAGAAACTCCATGTCGACCTTTTATGGTAAAATTGCGCAATTATAGAATAAGATTGGTTACAACGCCATTAAGGATCTACATTGCAACATAAAGAATTGAGAGAGAAGATAGAGGAGTTGAGAAGAGAGCTTCCCGTCACTATCGTAGCCCACTACTACCAGCGCGACGAAGTGTTCGAACTTGCTGAAATTACCGGAGACAGTCTGGAGTTGGCAAGAAGATGCAAAGCGGATGAGCGTGAATGGGTACTCTTTTGCGGTGTCGGTTTCATGGGACAAAGCGTGAAGGTACTGGCTCCTCACAAGCGCGTGGCGATGCCAAAGATCGCATGCTGCGCAATGGCCAGAATGATAGACCAGGGATGTTTTGACGAGTCTATAGAGTATATAGAGAAGGCCGGCATAGCCAAAGAGGATGTTCTTCCTATTACATATATTAACTCAAGTGCCGAAGTGAAAGCGAGTGTCGCCAAGATGGGCGGGATGGTATGTACAAGCTCAAACGCCTACAAGATTATCGAGCAAGGGCTCAAAAGCGGAAAGAAGATACTCTTCGTACCAGACAGGTGTCTTGGGCAGAATATCGCAAATATGATGGAGCTCAAATCCTGTGTCATAGGGGACGGCAAAGACCCGAAAGAGGCAGATATCATCTGCTACAACGGTTTTTGCTCGGTCCATCAGCTCTTTACGGTAGACGATGTGAACTTCTACCGCAAGCGATACCCGGGCATAAAGATCGCCGTACACCCGGAATGCGACCCTTCGGTCGTGGCGGCTAGCGACTTTTGCGGCTCCACGAGCCAGCTCATAAAGTATGTAAACGAGCTTCCGGAAGATCAGAAAGTTGCAGTCGGTACAGAGTATAACCTAGTCCATAGAATGAGAGATAAGAACATATATGTTCTCTCCTCCACCAAGCCGGAGTGTCCCACTATGAACGAAACGACGCTCGAGGATGTTTACAACACTCTTTTGGCCATCAAAAAGGGTGAGGTGCCTACCGAAATATTTGTGGATGAGGATACTGCCAAGTGGGCCGCTATCGCTCTTGAGAGAATGTTGGCGTTATGATAATCGAAGAGTTCGTAAAAGAGGTTCTGCTCGAAGATATAGGCAGAGGAGACCTCTTTGGGCGTGTGGCGCCGAAAAGAGAAGCGAAGGCTCACATAGTCGCCAAAAGTTCGGGCATAGTTGCGGGGGAACCGTACCTTGAAGCTCTGGCGCGCTTTTGCAATCTCGACCTTGAGTGGGAAAGAAGAGACGGCGAGAGTTTTGAAAAGGGGGATCTCATACTGGAGGTCAGGGGAGGCGCAGCCGACCTTTTGGCTGCTGAGAGGACTCTTTTGAACATGCTTCTGCACGCAAGTTCCATAGCTACGCAGGTGCAACCGTATATAGAGGCGCTCGAAGGTACGGGTGTTATGCTGCTAGATACGAGAAAGACTCGACCCATGCTGCGAAACTTCGAGAAGTATGCGGTCAGAGTAGGTGGCGCGGTCAACCATAGAATGGGGCTAGATGACGCACTGATGCTGAAAGATACCCATCTTAGCCTCATAGATGACCTAAAGGGTTTTATAGAGAAGGCGCGTCGTAAAATCCCTTTCACGACGAAGATAGAGATAGAGTGCGAAAGTGTAGAGGCGGCCTCGAAAGCGATGGATGCAGGAGCCGATATCGTGATGTGCGACAATATGGAAGTAGCTCAAATTCATGAAGTGGTTCTGTATAGAAACGAAAACTTTCCCGGCGTCCTTTTGGAAGCGAGCGGAAACATCACTCTTGATAATATAAGAGAGTATGCAAAAACGGGAATAGATGCGATAAGTTCCGGAAGCATCATACATCAGTCCAGATGGATAGACCTTTCCATGAAAATAGTGACGGGGTGAAACAGAAACTATGAGTTTTTCGGCCGAATGTTCCATGAAAATCTGCTCACGAAAGTCGTATTCTCTCTTTTTTGGAAGGCTTTGACGGGTCATGGCAGACGATTTGGAGAAGACCGAAGAGCCGACCCCCAAAAAGATTGAAGATGCAAGAAAAGAGGGCAATGTCCCAAGGAGCATGGACGCTTCCGGCTTCGTTACGATGCTGGTGGCCGTTATTGCCGTCACCGCTCTCTTTTCGTGGATCATGGACAGGCTCGAAAACCTCTACAGCTACTATACACACTTTTTCGGCATAGATCTTACCCCCTCTTTGTTGATGGATATCACCATATATACGATATATCAACTGCTGATCATGGTTTTGCCTTTGGCTATACCCGTGGCGATCGCAGGGCTCATTGCAGGTTGGATGCAGTTTGGCTTTCTCTTTACGACAAAGCCCCTTACCCCGGACTTGAAAAAGATCGACCCCATAAAAGGTGCAAAAAACCTCTTTTCGTTGAAG
>JALSPH010000165.1 GCA_026986055.1 Campylobacterales bacterium | reverse complement strand
CTTTTTCGATGCCGTTGTCGTAGAGGGTGACGTAACCGGTATGGGGATTGTCGGTCTCCAAAATTCTATGCACCCTCTTTTTAAGCGGGTTTTTCAATCTGCACTTAATCCAAAGATCGCTACCGTTTTTGAAGCCGAGGGAGAGAGTGCTTCTCTCTGTTTTGGACCACTTGAGAGCAGGAGTACTCTTTATCTCTTCAAAACTGTATTTGCCGGACGGCACAAGAAGATAGCTACAGTATGGAAGCATCACAGACTTTTGCAAACTTGTATCTATATAGTCGCCATAGATATGACCAAAAAGGAGTAAAAGATATAACAAAAACCGTCTCATCGCCATATTTTACCCTAATTGACCCACTTTAATCTTGCAGTACCCATTCATAAAAGGGTATAGCTTTTACGGCTCTTTTTTCGAAAGTGAAAGCAAAAGAGTTGGCTATCGTGAGAATTAGAACCTCTTTGATATTGTAACTCTCCAGCTCTTGTGCAATACGGGCAACTTTGGTCGCTCCGCTCTGCTGATTCGCAAAAGGAGAAAGAAGTATGGCACGCCTCTCTTCATAATCCAGGAAGTCGATTTTATCGGTGTAGTATAGAGTTTGCGCTCTTTTTTGAAGTTTTTTTGCGGCGATGCTTTGCAGCTGACCCATAAGAGACTTCTCGAAATATAGTGAAGCGGGCATAGCGAAGTCGTAAAAGAGGAGCTTTTTCGCCGCTTTGGGCTGGTTGAACTTGTGAAGCCACGTAACGACTCCTCTCTTTTCCATTTCGTTCACACTTTTGTAGAGCCAATCTTTCGAAATTTTGTAATCTTTTTTCATAATGCCGTATAGTTGATATGGAGTGAGAGGCTTGCCCTGGAAGCGGGCCATATATCTGAAAAGCGCAACCTCTTTTTCAGAAGGGAAGATGGAGCGGATATTTTTGTGAAGCTCCATCGTCAAAAGAGAGTCGCTTACGTGAGCCATAGATGGAAGAGAGCCGCAGCGAAGGTATTGGGAGAAGGAGTGTTCAAGGCTTTGGTGACGCCTTTCGAATGCGAGATACTCTTCGAAGTCGAGTGAAGAGATCTCAAGAAGAGGCGTAAAGGGGTTCTGCTTGAAAGGGGTCTGCGTCACCGTTATCACCTGTCTGCACTTTGGAAGAGGAAGTTTGGGAGTGTAGTGGTCGAGCACTACACTCTCTATGTCGTTCGACTCTATGAACTCCTGCAAATTGCCAGAAAGGCTCTCTACGTCAAGACGCAGATCGGACATATCGACATATAGTCGCCTCTTTTTCGGAAGTCTGTTTATATAGTCTAGAACGAGCCAGGTTTTACCGGCACCCGGCGGCCCGTAGAGGTTTATCGTGTGTGAGGGAATATCCGTTTTTCTCTCTATGAAGCCTACTGCTTTTGGAGTGGATTCGTAAAAATGTTCAAGTTGTTGCACATTCTGCCTTTCTTTTTGGAGTTGCATTTGTACCGACTGGAAGCGACAAGTTGAGATTTTTTCAATATATTTCCTTATTAAAAGGAAACTATTTGGCTAAATTTTACCACAAAACCCCCTTGAAATCTTGAATTTGCAAAAACATTTGAGTATAATCTTGTCTCCAAAAAGCGTTGGCGGGCACAAGCCCTGAATGTCAACAAGTTCTTTTAAGGGAAAACCTATGGAAAAAATTAGACTTAAGCTCAAAGCGTACGACCATCGTGTGCTTGACAGGTCAGTTGCTGCAATAGTAGAAGCAGTCAAACGAACGGGAGCCGAGATACGCGGCCCAATTCCAATGCCTACGAAGATCCGACGCTACACGGTGCTCAGATCGCCTCACGTAAACAAAGATTCTCGCGAACAGTTTGAAATCAGAATTCATGGACGAATGATAGATATCGTCTCTGCGACACCTGATACGATAGATTCGCTGATGAAACTCGATCTTGCACCGGAAGTAGACGTAGAAGTACGATCTATGGGTAACAAGGGGTAAGAGATGGAATATATCGTAGAGAAAATCGGTATGAGCCGAACAGTAAGCGTACCCAGCGTTCCTGTAACACTTCTTAAAGTTCAGGAAGTGAAAGTTTGTGAAGTTGCCGAAGATGGCAGAGCAATAGTGGCTTATGCAAAAGGCAAGAAGCGAAACAAGGCTATAGAAGGCCAGCAGAAGAAGTATGGACTCAGCGGTGAGTTCAATCGCTTCGCTACATTGAAAGTAAGCAACAGCGAGGCGGGTGATATCGACCTGGCACCTCTTGCGGAAGCTAAAAAAGTAAAGACGACATTCACATCGAAAGGGCGCGGTTTTTCAGGCGTTATGAAAAGATGGAACTTTGCCGGCGGTCCAAGAAGCCACGGTTCACGCTTTCACAGAGCTCCTGGTTCCATAGGTAACTGTGAATGGCCCGGACGAGTGCAGCCTGGACAGAAGATGCCCGGACAGTACGGAAACAGTAAAGTTACAGTCAAAAATGAGATCGTATCGTTCGATCCCGAGAGCAGAATCCTCGTAGTCAAAGGGGCGGTACCGGGACCAAACGGAGCGATGGGTCGAGTAAGGATTTCTAAATGAGTACGGCAGTAGTATTGAACGAAAATCTGGAAAAAGCCGGTGAGGCTGAGGTTCCTGCAAGTTTCTTGGAAGCCAGCCCTCACAACCTATATTTATATGTTAAGTCGTATCAGGCGGCATTGCGCTCCAATACGGCTCACAGCAAAAACCGCTCGGCAGTCAGCGGCGGCGGGAAAAAGCCATGGGCTCAAAAAGGGCGAGGAGGAGCGCGTGCGGGCTCCATCCGCTCTCCACTTTTTGTAGGCGGCGGCGTTGCTTTCGGACCGAAGGCGAATCGCAACTACGATCAGAAAGTCAACAAGAAGCAAAAGCGCCTGGCTCTAATGCACGCTCTTGCCGAAAAGGCTGCCAACGGCAAGCTTTACATTGTGGACTCCATTGAGGTTGCAAGCGGCAAGACGAAAGATGCAGCTTCGATGATGAGCAAGCTTGGCGAGCGTGATGCACTCTGGGTAAAGTCTCTTATAGACGACAAAACCTATTTGGCATTTAGAAATCTTCCGAACTGTTATTTGATCGAAGAGAATGAACTCAACGGCTATCTGGCAGCAGCGTATCGCGCAGTTGTCATCGAAAAAGCGGTTTGGGAAAATCTGACGAAAGAGGGCTAAGATGGCAGATATAACAGACATCAAATCGATACTCTACACCGAGAAGACTCTCGCTCTTCAGGAAGATGGAGTCATCGTTGTTCAGACTTCACCGAGAGTTACGAAGAATCAGCTGAAAGCTATCTTCAAAGAGTATTTCGGTGTAAACCCGGTAAAGGTAAACTCGCTGCGCCAGAGCGGCAAAGTCAAGCGCTTTCGCGGAAAAGAGGGAAAGCGTGCAGATTTCAAAAAGTTCTATGTGAAGCTCCCAGAGGGTGCTAACATCGAGAGCTTGAGTGCGTAAGGATATAGAAGATGGCAATAAAAACGTATAAACCGTATACTCCGAGTCGCCGCTATATGAGCGTGGTAGACAGCGGAGACATAACATCTAAGCCTACCGTTCGCAAGCTGCTCAAGAAGCTGCCTGCGAAGGCGGGAAGAAACAACCGCGGTCGGATAACATCCAGACACAAAGAGGCCGGAGCCAAAAAGCTCTATCGAATCATAGATTTCAAGCGTAACAAGTTCGGCATCGAAGGGACCGTAGCTACTATCGAGTACGATCCGTACAGAAACTGCCGTATCTGCCTTATCAACTATGCCGACGGGGATAAAAGATATATCCTTCAGCCAAGCGGATTGAAAGTCGGAGACAAAGTTCAGGCAGCGGAAGCCGGACTCGATATAAAGCCCGGTAACGCTATGAAGCTGAAAAACATACCTGTCGGTACACTCGTTCACAACATAGAGATGAAGCCCGGCAAAGGCGGTCAGATAGTAAGAAGCGCAGGCGGATACGCCCAAATCATGGGACGTGAAGGCAAGTACGTCATAGTCAGACTTCCAAGCTCTGAAATGCGTAAGATACTCGGCGAATGCATGGCTACGGTCGGTACGGTCGGAAATGAAGAGTTTTCCAACGTCGTAATAGGTAAAGCCGGTCGCAGCAGACACCTTGGTATCAGACCTCAAACTCGCGGTTCTGCTATGAACCCGGTAGATCACCCGCATGGTGGTGGTGAAGGTAAAACCAACTCAGGTCGTCATCCTGTGACTCCTTGGGGTATGCCTACTAAAGGCTTCAAAACTCGTCGTAAAAAAGCTAGTGACAAACTGATCATTTCACGACGCAAAAAGAAATAAGAGGGTAAGAAATGGCAAGATCGATTAAAAAAGGTCCTTTTATCGATGAGCATCTCATGAAAAAGGTGCTCAAAGCGAAAGAGACCGGTGATACAAAACCTATCAAGACATGGTCACGCCGAAGCACCATCTTCCCGGAGATGATCGGTTTGACCATAAATGTCCACAACGGACGCCAGTTCGTTCCCGTTTATATAACGGAGAACCATGTCGGATACAAACTCGGCGAATTTGCACCGACTCGTACTTTCAGAGGCCACAAGGGCTCTGTCCAGAAAAAGATCGGGAAGTAAGGGGTAGAATATGAGTAGAGCAACACTGAAATTCATTCGCCTCAGCCCAACTAAAGCGCGCCTCATAGCACGCGAAGTACAGGGTATGAATGCTGAGCTTGCCCTCGCAAGCCTGGAGTTCATGCCGAACAAAGCCGCGAAAGTGATCTCGAAGGTTATCGCTTCAGCGGTTGCAAACGGCGGTTATGAGCCGGAAGAGGTAGTGATCTCTTCATGCAGAATCGACAAAGGTCCGGTTCTGAAGCGATGGAAACCGCGTGCCCGCGGCCGCGCATCACGCATCATGAAACCAACATCTCACGTGATCGTCGAAGTCACAGAAGCGAAGGATAAGTAATGGGTCAGAAAGTAAATCCGATCGGTTTGCGCCTTGGAATAAACAGAAACTGGTCATCCCGCTGGTATCCGAACTGGCAGCGCGTACCTGCATTCGTAGCAGAAGATGACAAAATCAGAAAGTTCCTCAAAAAGGAGCTCTACTATGCAGGTGTCGCAGATATCATCATAGAGCGTACCGCTAAGCGTCTGAGAGTGACTATCGTTGCGGCACGTCCAGGCATCATTATCGGTAAAAAGGGTGCCGATATAGAGAAGCTTAAAACCAGACTGCAAAACATGGTACAAAAACCTGTCGCGCTTAATATTCGCGAAGAGAAGAGGCCGCAGGCTTCTGCACAGCTCGCAGCCGAAAATATCGCGACTCAGCTCGAGCGCCGCGTAGCTTTCAGACGAGCTATGAAAAAAGTTATCCAGGCTGCACAGAAAGCGGGGGCCAAAGGTATCAAAGTGCAGGTTGCAGGTCGCCTCGGCGGTGCTGAAATGGCGCGTACCGAATGGTATCTTGAAGGAAGAGTGCCTCTTCATACGCTTCGCGCAAAGATCGACTACGGTTTTGCGACTGCATACACTACATACGGGATTATTGGCGTAAAGGTTTGGATCTTCAAAGGAGAGGTTCTCCAAAAGGGTATCCAGCCTGAGCCAGCAGAAGAGAAGCGCGGAAGACGTGCTCCCAGACGTGGAAGGAGTTAATCATGTTGATGCCTAAAAGAACCAAATACAGAAAGCAGCAGAAGGGCCGCAACAGAGGCAAAGCCTACCGCGGTAACCAGCTCGCTTTCGGTAACATAGGAATAAAAGCGACAGAGGCTGGACGTATAGACAGCCGACAGATAGAGGCGGCTCGTGTCGCGATGACTCGCCATGTCAAGCGTACCGGTAAGGTTTGGATCAGAGTCTTTCCGGACAAGCCTATCACTGCCAAGCCGCTTGAGACGAGAATGGGTAAAGGTAAGGGTGCAGTGGACAAGTGGGTTATGAACATCAAGCCCGGACGCATCATTTACGAAATGGCAGGTGTAGAAGATAAGCTTGCCAGAGAGGCGTTGACGCTTGCGATGCATAAACTCCCTTTCAAGACAAAAATCGTAACGCAAGAGGCTAGCAATGAAATATACTGAGATCAAAGATAAGAGCAGAGAAGAGCTCGAGAAAATGCTTAAAGATAAGAAGATGGAGCTGTTTGAGATGAGACTCAAACTCAAAACGATGCAGCTTACAAATCCGAACGAGATTCGTGCGGTCAGAAAAGATATAGCTCGCATAAAAACTGCCATCAATGCGCAGAAGAATGCATAAGGATTAAAAAATGGCGTCTCATAAACGAATAATTCAAGGAACAGTTATAAAGAAAGCGGGAGACAAAACCGCTACCGTTTTGGTAGAGCGACGCGTTATGCACCCCCGCTATCACAAAACTGTCAAAAGATTCAAAAAATATCTCGTTCACGATGAGAGGAACGAAACGAATGTGGGTGATGTGGTTACGGCTATCGAGTGCAGACCCATCTCCAAAACCAAGTCTTTCCGTCTCAAAGAGATCGTGAGTACAGGAGTCGGATCATGATTCAAAGTTTTACAAGACTAAACGTAGCCGACAACAGCGGTGCGAAAGAGATCATGTGTATAAAAGTTCTCGGCGGCAGTAAACGACGATATGCGAGCGTCGGTGACGTTATCGTCGCTTCCGTAAAAAAAGCGCTTCCCAACGGAAAAGTGAAAAAAGGGCAGGTCGTCAAAGCGGTCGTAGTGAGAACGAAAAAAGAGATCCAGCGCGAAAACGGATCGCTTATAAGGTTCGACGACAATGCAGCGGTTATTCTTGATTCCAAAAAAGAGCCTATAGGAACTAGGATTTTCGGCCCGGTCAGTCGTGAAGTAAGGTATGCAAACTTCATGAAAATAGTATCTTTGGCTCCGGAGGTTCTGTGATGGCGAAGAAGTTCAAAATCAAAAAGGGTGATACGGTAGAGATCATTGCCGGAGACGACAAAGGAAAGCAGGCGGAGGTTCTTAAGGTTCTTCCGGCAAAAGATGCTGTAATCGTTGCCGGTTGCAAGGTTGTCAAAAAAGCTGTCAAACCTTCGGAGAAGAACCCTGAAGGGGGCTTTGAGAACAAAGAGATGCCTATACACATCTCCAATGTACGAAAAGTGGAAGGTGCATAATATGCTTAGACTCAAAGAGAAATATGAAGAGTTGAAGCCGGTACTCAAAGATGAGCTCGGGATCGAAAATCCTATGCTAATACCGGCTATAGAGAAGATAATCATCAGCGTCGGATGCGGAAACGATGCGAAAGATACGAAGGTAGTGCAGAATATTGCAGATACCATCACGCTTATTGCCGGACAGAAGGCCGTTATCGTACCAGCCAGAAAATCTGTCGCAGGGTTCAAGGTCAGAGAGGGTATGCCGGTCGGCGTCAAAGTTACCCTGCGCGGGAAGATGATGTACAACTTCCTCGACAAACTTATCTCGATAGCGCTTCCGAGAGTGAAAGATTTCCGCGGAGTTTCCAGAAACGGATTTGACGGACACGGAAACTACAACTTCGGACTCGACGAGCAGCTTATGTTCCCTGAAGTGGAGTACGACAACATCATCAAGACTCACGGTATGAACATTACGATAGTTACGACAACCGATAGCGACAAAGCGGCATTCGCGCTACTTGAAAAGCTCGGTATGCCTTTTGCAAAAGGAAGACAAAATGGCTAAAAAATCGATGATTGCAAAGCAACAGCGAAAACCAAAATTTAAAGTTCGTGCATATACGCGCTGCAGCATCTGCGGCCGTCCGCACTCAGTGTACAGGGACTTCGGTATATGCCGAATATGCCTGCGCAAAATGGCTAGCGAAGGTCTTCTTCCTGGCGTAAAAAAATCGAGCTGGTAAGGAGAAGCAATGGTGAACGATCTAATTGCAGACTCATTGACACGCATTAGAAACGCATCAATGCGAAGATTGGAAGTGACGACGCTTCTTTATTCGAAAATTGTTGAAGCGATTGTCAATATTTTGCAGGAAAAAGGTTATATCGAAAGCTATAAAGTTGTCGATAACAATGGCAAAAAGAGCATCAATGTCGTATTGAAGTACGATGACAACGGAAAGAGCGTCATCAACGAGGTAAAGCGTATCTCCAAACCGGGTCGACGTGTCTATCAGGGCAAAGAGGCGATCAAGAGATTCAAAAACGGCTACGGTACTATTATCGTAAGCACATCTCAGGGTGTTCTTCCGAACGATGAGGCGTACAAGCGCGGAAT
The DNA here is from genome assembly GCA_026986055.1 of Campylobacterales bacterium. Lineage (GTDB taxonomy): Bacteria > Campylobacterota > Campylobacteria > Campylobacterales > Hydrogenimonadaceae > Hydrogenimonas. The sequence continues at coordinate 2,290 of JALSPH010000165.1, read as the reverse complement.
CGGCGGAGAAGTTCTCTGTAGTATATGGTAAGGAAAAGAGTATGTCACGTATAGGAAAGAAACCGATTGATATCCCGGCCGGCGTAGAAGTGAAGGTCGAGGGTACAGAAGTTGTCGTTTCCAAAGGAAAAGATACCAAGCGTCTTGATACACACGGAAGAGTCGATGTGGAAGTAGCCGATAACAAGGTCATTTTCCACAGAAAAGGCGATGACAAAGCGAGCAGCGCCTTCTGGGGAACCTATCGCGCATTGACCCAAAACATGATTTTGGGCCTTACTCAGGGCTTCGAAAAGAGACTCGAGATAAACGGTGTCGGTTATCGTGCAGCCGTCAAAGGGAAAGTTCTTGAGCTTCAGCTCGGTTTTTCGCATCCGATAAACTATGAAATACCTGAAGGTATAGCAATCGCGGTAGAGAAGAATATCATCTCCGTCAAAGGACAGGATAAGCAAAAAGTCGGCCAGGTCGCTGCAGAGATAAGAGCATTCAGGCCGCCGGAGCCTTACAAAGGCAAAGGTGTCAAGTATGTGGATGAAGTGATTCTCCGCAAAGCCGGTAAAACAGGTAAATAAGGGTTGAACAATGAATAGAACGTTACTATTGAAGAAAAATCAGCAGCGTGCAAAACGTAAAGCCCGCGTTCGCGGCAAGATTTTCGGAACTGCCGAAAAGCCGCGCGTTACCGTCTTCCGCTCCAACAAACATATTTACGCCCAGGCGATCGACGATGCTGCAGGCGTTACGCTGGCAGCAGCCGATGGACGAAAAATGGGTCTTAAAGCGAACAAAGAGGCAGCGGTCAAAGTTGCCGAGGCTATCGCAACTGCTATGAAAGCCAAAGGGATAGAGAAAGCGGTATTCGACAGAAACGGCTATATCTACCACGGTGTCGTAGCAGCATTTGCGGAAGCGCTGCGTGAAAACGGAATACAGGTCTAAAGGTTAAGAGAATGGAAAATATCAATCGAGAAGATTTCGAAGAGGTTATCGTCAATATTGGCCGTGTGACGAAAGTTGTCAAGGGCGGACGAAGATTCCGCTTCACCGCACTTGTCGTTGTCGGCGACCGAAACGGTACGGTCGGATTCGGTATGGGTAAAGCCAAAGAGGTTCCAGACGCTATCCGAAAGGGGATAGATGAAGCGTTCAAGAACCTTGTGAAGGTCAACATCAAAGGTTCAACCATCGCTCACGACATCGAGCATAAATATAATGCAAGCAGAATCGTTTTGAAACCTGCGAGCGAAGGTACCGGAGTAATCGCCGGTGGTGCCGCAAGACCTGTTATCGAGCTTGCGGGAATCAAAGATATATTGACCAAATCTTTAGGTTCCAACAACCCGAACAACCTGGTACGTGCCACAGTAGAGGCACTGAGCCGAATAAAAGGATAAGATATGTCACTTCACAACCTTACAAAGGCGCAGGGAAGCACAAAAAAGAGCAAGAGAGTCGGACGCGGCCAGGGAAGCGGAATGGGTAAGACCGCTACCCGCGGAAACAAAGGCCAGAAGTCCAGAACCGGCTACAAGCAGAAGCGCGGCTTCGAAGGCGGACAGCAGCCGATTCAGCGCAGATTGCCCAAAGTCGGTTTCAATTCACGCGTAGAGAAGCCATACGTCATAAACGTAGAGCGTGTACCTGCCGTAGCTGAATTGAGTGAAATCACGATGGAGACGCTTTTGACTGTCCACTCAATCAAAGGCAAGCACAAGCGCGTTAAATTGATCGGCAAGGGTGCAAAAGAGCTCGCCGCGAAAATTAAAGACGAGCATATTACTACCAGCGGAAAATAGAGATGACTAAATCATTGGTCAACAAAATCCTGATAACCCTGGGATTTTTGCTAGCATACCGGATACTGGCCTATGTGCCTGTACCGGGTGTAAACGTAGATGTAATCAAAGAGTTCTTCGACTCCAACTCCTCCAATGCCCTTGGCATGTTCAACATGTTCAGCGGAAACGCTATAAGTAGACTTAGTATTATATCTCTCGGTATCATGCCGTATATCACCGCTTCGATTATCATGGAGCTTCTTGCAGCTACATTTCCCGAACTAGGCAAGATGAAAAAAGAGCGTGACGGAATGACTAAATATATGCAGATCATACGTTATGCAACTATAGGTATTACGCTGGTGCAGGCGGTAGGAGTCGCTATAGGTCTTCAGAGCCTTACCGGCAAAGGCGGCGAAAGCGCTATCATGATAGACACTACCCACTTTGTTACTATAGCCGCATTTTCTATGCTGACCGGTACGATGCTTCTTATGTGGATAGGTGAG
>JALSPH010000164.1 GCA_026986055.1 Campylobacterales bacterium | reverse complement strand
CAAAAGCTCTTTGAGCCAACCTTCGCCCTCCTCGTATGCCGCCATAAGCGCCTCTATGCCAAAAAGATTTCCCATCGTCAGGTCGTACCGCTTGAGCTCGCTTTCGAACCTGCGTCTTAGCGAGTCGTTCTCTATGATGGCGTAAGCAGTGTTCAAGCCTGCAATGTTGAATGTTTTGGAAGGTGCGTTTAGAGTTACCGTAATGTGTGAGATCTCTTTTGATAGCTTTGCGATAGGCGTATGTTTGAAGGGTTTATAGACGATATCTGCATGCACTTCGTCGCTTATGATGGTCACTCCGTTTTCAAGGCAGATGCGCGCCATCTTTTCAAGTTCCCGCTTTTCCCACACTCTTCCTACCGGGTTGTGGGGTGAACAGAGTACGAAAAGCTTCGCCTCTTTCGCCTTTTTTTCAAAGTCGTCGAAGTCTATTTCATAGCGCCCGTTTTCAAACTTTAGAGGATTTTGAAGTAGTTTTCGTCCATGGTTTTTGCCGAGCCTGAAAAATGGGTGGTATACGGGAGGCTGAATGAGCACCCCCTCTTGCGGTTCGCTCAAAGAGGTTACAAGAAGGTTGAGTGCAGGCACTACGCCGGGAATAGCAACGATACTCTCTTTTTCGATACCCCAACCGTGCGCCTTTTGCATCCATCCCGCTATAGCTTCGAAAAAGCGTTCCGGGTAGATCGTGTAGCCGTAAACCGGGTGTTGCGCCCGCTTTACAAGAGCATTCGTTACGCACTCGGGAGAGGGCAGATCCATGTCGGCTACCCATAGAGGCAAAACATCGTCGTTTCCGAACTTCTCTTTGCGTGAGTCGTACTTGACGCTGTAGGTGCCGCTTCTATCGACCTTTGGGAAAAATGGACTCATCTCTTCTCCCAAACACTCATCTGTGAAACCGTATGCTGGAATTTCCTGGATGTCTCTCTTATGACGAACTCTATATCGCGTACCTCTTTCAGGTCGAAGGCACCATTGAGGTGCTCTTTCAACCCCTCCAGTGTGGTTACGCTCTCTCCGTCACGTTTGAAACCGCCGAGCCACTTGCTTTTTGGGGTGTGGCTCTCGTCCCAGGAGTATGGAGAGGTGAGCACCAAAAGTCCGCCGCTATTTATGCGCTCGGTTATATCGTGCAGAAATTTTGCCGGGTCATATAGACGGTCTATGAGGTTTCCCGCAAAAACCAGATCGTAGCCGGTGTAGATCGGCTTCAGGTTGCAAGCGTCCGCCTGCCAGAACTCCACTCTTTTTGAAACATCTTTTAGCCTCTTTGGCAAAAGAGCCTCTTTGTACTCCATAAGATCACCCTCGGTGACTACACGGTATTTTATGCTCCCTTCGCTTCTCATCCGCTCTGCCATGCCGATGAAGCGTGCCGAGAAGTCAAGGCCGGTTACGCTTTCAAACGCCGTGGCGAGCTCGAGAGTGCTTCTACCTATGGCGCACCCCACATCGAGCGCCTTTTTGCGCCTTTTTCCTTCACTAAGCTCTATGCAGATCCTGGCGCACTTGGCGGGGAAGTTTTCTACACCGAAATACTCCTCTCCCCAGCCGAACTCACAATACTGGCTTACCTGAAGATCGGTCTCGTAAGCCCCTTTTCCGGCCTGCTCCACATAGTCGCTCTCTACGTACCGAAAGCCAGCGTGCTGAAAGAAGTGGCGCCTGAAAGCGTAACGAGCAGAAGCGATAGCCTCGTCTCCGGTGCTTATGAAAGAGCCCCCCTTGATGAGGTTGTGCCGTCCGTCGAAGGTTGGTGTCGTGAAGTCGTCGTAAACAGGATGCACCTTGAAACCTTCGAAAGGGTATATCGGAGTTTCGGTCCATTGCCATACGTTGCCGACTACATCGAAAAAATCCCCATGTTTAAAAAACGTAACGGGGCAGGCTGACGCGAAGTGTTCGAGGCCGATGTTCGCAGGCGCTTTTTCACCCCACTCCGGCTGGTCGGGAGTTTCGCAGACATTGTGCAGACGGTACCACTCATCTTCGGTCGGGAGACGCAAGGATTTTTCTATCTTTTTGCCGAGCCAGTTGCAGAAGGCTTTGGCTTCGTGGTAGTTGACATCGACGGGCCAATCCATAGGCATATCTATGATTTCGGCCAATGCGCGGTATCTGAAGCCGCCTTCTGTTTCTACCCAAAAATGCGGGTGTTGCGCCTTTTTGTAGTTTCTCCATGCAAGACCCTCATCTTCCCACCACTCGTCGTTTTCATACCCTCCATCTTCGACGAACTCCATAAACTCTTCGTTGGTAACAAGATATTTCGAGGCTTTGAAGTCCGGAATTTTTGCAGTGTGGCTTCCATACTCGTTGTCCCAGCCGTAAAAGTCGTCATCGAAGCTTTTTCCTAATTTCACTTCGCCCCCTGGCACTAAGATAAGCTCGTTTTTTGGAGCATTTGAACTCTCTTTGCAGATAGGCCACAAAGGAGAGGGCGCAACAAGTGATATGTCGGTTTGGCGTATTAGCACTGATGAGGTCTCTATGTGGATTCTTTCGTGTTCTATACCCATCAAAATGATCCACCAAGGCGACTCCCAGGTTATGGGCAGCTCCAACGGAAGGGTCGAT
>JALSPH010000163.1 GCA_026986055.1 Campylobacterales bacterium | reverse complement strand
ATAAAATAATGCTCTGCGGCAACGGCGGAAGCGCGGCCGATGCACAGCACATAGCGGCGGAGTTGACCGGGCGTTACAAGATCGAAAGAAGAGGGCTTCCCGCTATCGCTCTTACTACGGACACTTCGGCACTTACCGCTATAGGCAACGACTACGGTTACGAAGAGGTCTTCTCAAGACAGGTCGAAGCTTTGGCTAAAAAAGGTGACCTGCTGATAGGCATCTCGACAAGCGGAAACAGTCCGAATGTCATATATGCAATGCAAAAAGCGAAAGAGATGGGTTGCCGCGCCGTGGGACTTAGCGGAAAAGGGGGCGGAAAGATGAACGATGTTTGCGATCTTAATATCATAGTGCCCTCGGATGACACTGCCAGAATTCAGGAGATGCACATCTTGATAGGGCATATTGTTTGTCAGCTTATAGACAACGAATACCGCAGTTAGTCTAGGAGCTTTTCAGCCGCCTCTATAACTTCGTCCGCCTCTATGCTTTTCATGCACTCATGGGTCTTCAAGGGGCAGGTTCGCTTCATACAGGGAGCGCACTCGAGCTCCTTTCGCACTATAACGCTTTTTTCGTTCATCCACTGTGAAGTCTCTTTAAATTTTGTAGGGCCGAATATCGCAACGGTAGGTACGCCGTAAGCGGCAGCTATATGCATAGGGCCGCTGTCACCCGTTATGAAGAGGTCGAGTCCGCCTATGAGGCCGCATAACTGCGGTATGGTAGTCTTGCCTGCCATATTCGTTACGTTTTTGACTCCCATATTTGAGAGTGCGCTCTCTATATCTGTAGCTATATCGGTCTCTTCAGGGCCTCCGAAGATGATTATGTCGAACTTTTTTGAAAGCTCTGCTGCCACTTCGGCAAACTTTTCGGGATACCATCGCTTTGCACTTCCGTATGTTGCGCCGGGGTTTATTCCCATAGTGGGACGGTCGAAACTTCTCTTTGGATGGTAAAGGCGAAGCGGTCCAGGCAAATCATCTCTTTTTGTCACTTCGTTCATAAAAGCCTGGTACTTTTCGACCTGATGGAGAGTCTCTTTGGCTTTGGCCTCTATCTTTTTTTTGTCAAACGCTGCTTTTGTTTTAGAGCCTGTCAGAAAGAGAAGCATTTTGGAGTAGAAGCTGCCTCTGAAGCTTACCACCAGGTCGTGCTCTTTGGCCTCTTTCGCGAGTCTGTATATGTTAAGAGCCCTGAAACCTCCTTTTCTACTCTCGTCTACCAAGATTCTCGAGACTCTGCGGTCTGCCTTTAGCGCTTCGGTACTCACGTAGGAGCCAAGCAGGGTTATCTCGGCATCGGGGTAGGTATCGTAAAGGTTTTTAAGCGCGGGTGTAGCCATGACTGCATCGCCCAGCCATGTCGGAAGCTCTACGAGTATCTTCATTTAACCAGCCGGTAGTGCTTTTTGCTGAGCTCAAGCCCGAAAAGCTCTTCGAGTTTTTTCATTATGCGATGCTTTTTCTCTCTCTTTGTCAAAACATGGTTCGGGTCGGCTCTGAAGACTCCTTCAGCTTTTGGCAGCCACTCCTGTACAACCTTGGGGTGCTCTCCTTTGAACTCTTTTATGATGGCTTGGTCTATCTGAGAGTAGTCTATCTTGGAGTGGCTTTTGTTCCAGTACTTCTGCACCTTTTGGCTCTTTAGGTTCATCTGCTCTTCGCTTCTGACCCATCCGTAATGGTACATTTTAGCGCCCGTCAAAGCGGCGTAGGGGTAGCGCCCCACCTTGTTGGTAGCAAGTACCAGCCAAAATAGTCCGTCGGGTGCGTAGCTTCTTATGGAGTTTTTTATGATCCTCGGAGCTCTTCTGTACCAGCCGGGAGAGTCGAGGTAGCTGTTTGCGTTGCCGTAGAAGTGTATGTAGTCAAAAAGGAGCGCTTCGACTCTGTCGTCATCTTTGTAGCGCTTCATCGCATCTACTATCTTTTCAAGGTCATCCTCGTGCACCACTTCATCCGCTTCCAGATAGAAGGCCCAATCTCCGGTACAGTTGAACTGAGCTACCATCTTCTGCTGGCCGTAGACGTAGCCTCTATCTCTCATAACCTCGTTCCATGTAGTGTGTATGATGCGTAACTTTTCGCTTCCTATGGCCTTTAGCATCTTTTCGGTCTCGTCTTCGCAAGGCCCCAGAGCGACGACGAACTCGTTCACTATCGGCAAAATCGACTTGATCGACTCTACAAAGGGGTATCCAAGCATCTGCCCGTTTCTAAGAAACGTAAAACCGCTGACTCTCATCTTTGCTCCTTCAAAAACCTATCTATACCATCTTCGCATCGCACAATTTTTCTCTCTATGGTTTCAGCAAGGCGTGCATCGTTTTCCGGTAGGCTCGATCTGTTGCTTTCCGGATGGTAGAGGTGGTAAGCTATGGCAGAAAATTTCAGATCTTTACGCACTATACCGCTATTTAAAAGTCGCGCTGCAAACTCACTGTCTTCACGCCCCCAGCCTACAAATCTGTTGTCAAAACCGTTTATTTGCAGAATGTCGCTGCGAAAGAGGGCGAAGTTGCAGGTTCTAACTCCTTTTAGCGAGTCGCTCTTTTTTGAAAATAGAGTTTTTAAAA
>JALSPH010000162.1 GCA_026986055.1 Campylobacterales bacterium | reverse complement strand
GGCTCAAACTACAAGGGATTATGCCCCTTTCACGACGAAAAGACTCCAAGCTTCATCGTAAGCCCCTCAAAACAGCTCTACAAATGTTTCGGCTGCGGTGCCGGCGGGGATGCCATCAAATTCGTGATGGAGTTCGAGAAGCTTAGCTACCCCGAAGCGATAGAGAAGCTGGCAAGCCAATACAACTTCACACTCCGCTACACGAAAGGGGCTCATAACCAAAGCGGTGAAAGAAGGATACTCGAGACGATAGCCGGCTGGTACAGGGCCAACCTTGAGAGAGAGGAGAAAGCGAAAGAGTATCTTGCAAAAAGGGGTGTCTCTTTGGCAAGCATAGAGAAGTTCGGCCTCGGCTATGCGCCAAGCAGCGAAGAGACCCTCAATTTCCTGCAAAGAAGTATGATCCCGCTGCAAAAAGCTGAAGAGGTCGGCGTGGTTGGAAGCGAAAGAGGGCGCTACTACGCCAGACTTATAGAGCGTATCATCTTTCCGATATTTTCACCCTCAGGTATGCCGGTAGGTTTCGGCGGCAGAACAGTTACAAATCATCCGGCAAAATATATAAACTCTCCCCAAACCAAACTCTTCAACAAATCGAGGCTCCTTTACGGTTATCACCTGGCGAAAGATCAGATATATCGAAAAAGAAGGGTTATCGTCGTAGAGGGGTACATGGATGTCATAATGCTTCATCAGGCGGGCTTTCAAACAGCCGTCGCGACTCTTGGAACCGCTTTGACAAGCGATCATCTCCCTCTTCTTAAAAAGGGAGAACCGGAAGTGATAGTGGCATATGACGGAGACTCCGCCGGAGAGCAGGCGGCTATGAAGGCTGCGCAACTTTTAAGCCTTCACGGTTTTGGCGGCGGAGTCGTACTGTTTGAGGGGGGAATGGATCCGGCCGACATGGTAAATACCGGCAATGCGGATGAGGTCGAAGCTCTCTTCTCATCTCCAATTCCATTTGCGAAATTTGTCATAGAGCGCATCGTCTCATCCAAACCCAAAACCCCAAAAGGCAGAGAAGAGGCATACATAGCGGTAAAAGGTTTTTTGAAAAACCTCTCATCTTTTTTGCAAGAGGAGTACGCTCCCTACGCCGCCTCGCTTCTTAACGTAAGCAGCGCCAGATTGATTCAAAAGGAGCAAAAAGGCTCTTTAAACAGCGGCAGAGACACCATTTTGACCCTCTCCGACATCGCCGAAAAGAGCATCATTAAGACTCTCATCAAAACTCCGTCTCTTGTGGACATGGTTTTAGATGTAATGGACTCTTCGATGTTTTTAAAGCATAAGGATGCTTTCGAGGCGGTCGTAAAAGGAGAAGAGAGCAGTGAAGCTCTACAGATCGAACTTGACGACTCCATTCAGATATACAGTGAAGAGGAGCTTAAAAAGCAGCTCATATATTTTTTGAGAAAATACTATCAAAGAGCTCTTGACAATATAAAAAAATATGATAAACTTCCGATAGAGAAGAAGATATTTTACATACGAAAATACCGAGACTACATAAACAGACTGAAAGAAGGAGAACTTGTACCTTATGAAAGCCATAGCACTCTTTAGCGGGGGGCTTGACAGCACTCTGGCGATGAAGCTCATAATAGATCAGGGGATCGACGTCATAGCTTTAAATCTCGATATAGGATTCGGCAGCGTCAAAAGCAGAAGAGAGCATATGCAAAACATGTGCGACCAGGTCGGTGCCGAGCTTAGAATTTTGGATATAAAAGATCAGTATATTCGCGACATACTTTTCAACCCCAAATATGGCTACGGTAAAAACCTGAACCCATGCATAGACTGCCACGGAAATATGTTCCGTATAGCAAGAGATCTTATGGATGAGTGGGGCGCAAGCTTTCTTATTAGCGGTGAAGTGGTCGGCCAAAGACCGATGAGTCAAAGAAGGGAGGCGCTGGAGATCGTCACGAATCTCTCTGAAACACAGGATCTTCTGCTTAGGCCTATGAGTGCGAAAGTCCTGCCTCCGACTCTTCCCGAGCGTGAAGGGTGGGTAGATAGAGAGAGACTGCTCGGTATAGTCGGAAGAAACAGAGAGACCCAACTGAAAATGGCCGAAGAGATAGGGCTCAAAGACTTCGAAAAGCCCGGAGGAGGATGTCTCTTGACGGATGAAAACTTCTCCAACAAGATAAAAGAGTTCATAAAATACGACACTTTCGAAGTCTCGGATATTCAGTTACTGAAGTATGGACGCCACTTGAGACTGCCTGACGGCGCCAAGCTTGTCATAGGCCGCCATAAAGAGGATAACGAAATGATAGAGGCGGCCATTACTCCAAAATATAGAAAGATAAAACTATTAAACGCCATAGGCCCCATATCGGCAATAAGTGCAAACGCGACTAAGAGCGACAGAGAGCTTGCTGCAAAATTGACGGCTACATATGGAAAGACAGACCCCGATAAAGAGTACGAAGTGGCAGTTGCGGACGAGGTTTACAAAGTCTTCCCTTTCGACTCCAAAGCTCATGCACAGCAATATTTTATCAACGCTTAAGTGAATTTGAATTAAAATTTCACACTTCCTAAGCTGTGGGGCATTAGCTCAGCTGGGAGAGCGCCTCGCTGGCAGCGAGGAGGTCAGCGGTTCGAGCCCGCTATGCTCCACCAAACGTCTCTATTTTGTACTACATAAGCCTTCCTGAGATCTTATTTTAAATTAATCTTAATAAAACCTCTTTTATACTCGACTATGCGATTTTTTATAACTACACTTCGATATACTACCGGTATGGACAGAATGAAAGCTATCATCGGAAAAACATTGTTATTTTTCATAGTCTCATTCGTAATGCACGACTATATGGTCGGGCAGAATCTGGCTAACGGTACCGATAGTTCTGTTTCAATAAAAGTGGAAAGTTTAAAAAAGCCTGTCCACCACTTCAATTCACACTCTGAAATACACCAAGTCTTTCACTCTCCTGCGCTTATAGCGGACTCTTCGCCTACGATCTACTACGTACCGGCCAACGCTCCGGAGCAAAGAGAAGTGACACTTCGACAAAAAAGAGACCCATTCATACCCTATACCCCACCCAAATCTGCATAATATCTACCTAAATACCGAATAGAAAGCGTCTCTGAAAAAACGGCAACTTATTAGAGAGTTTCAGCCGCTCTTTTTTATAAGCGTATCAACAAGGGGGAAATTATGTATTGGTTTATTTCACTTATTTTTACACCTCTAATTTTGGGGGCTCAGACACAAAGCGAGTTGAACAGCTACCAGATGGGGCAGCTCAACAGGTTCAACAGTAGGCCGTTGGTGAAACTTTCGGACGAGAAAAAACTTAGAAAGTTTGCAAAAATCGATAAAGATGAGGCGGCAAAAATCGCTATAAAAGAGTGCAATTTGAAAAAGAGAGGCTATATTCGTCTGAAGCGCTACGGTCGAATACTATACTACGAGATGGCTTCACCTAACGGTAGAGTCAAAATAAACGCACTTGACGGCAAAGTGATAACATGTGGAGGAGAAAAATAGATGAAGAGAGCTTTATTGGCGCTGGTTCCTGTTCTACTATGGTCCGAACCGGTCTCATCGCTATATGAGAAGATTGAAAAGAGTGAAGTCTATAAGAGTAGAAGTGAGGCTATAGAGGCCGATCTTCAGATGAAAAAATCCCAACTCTACACTGACGGATGGCGTGCAGGTGCAGATGTGGGATATGCCGATGTCAAAGAGGGAAGCGGCAGCGGCACGGAATATGGCATAACGGTCGGAAAAGATTTCGTTCTTGGAGGTTCGAATATCGAAAAAGTGATGCTCGAAAATAGCCAATATGCGCATATGGTAAAAAAAATAGAGAAAAACAGGCTCGCAGCACGCATCAGAGAGCTGTACGGAAGCTACTGTATAACTCTTCAGGCTCAGAATGCAAAGAGTGACCTTGGAATAATATACGACGACATTATCCGTTACATAGACAAAGGGGTGAAGTTCGGAGAGTTCGACATAGGCAAATCGATAATGGCTCACCTCGCTTTGGAAAATCTGAACCTTCAGATTGCCGAGCTAGACAGCGAACTTAAAAGTTACGAATCGAAAATCAAAGCTATCGTCCCTTTCGACGGAAAGTTTGAGTGCAGCTCGATGATGCCGGATTTCGATAAGCTTTTCGATCCAAAATACTCCGCCCTCTCTTCGATGCTTCAAAAAAAGGTCGAAAGCGCTGCCGATTCCATGAAAGTGGCCAAAAGAAGATCTCCAACGGTCGGGGTAGATGCCGGTTACAGCGACGAGATAGATACGAGAAGGTATATGTTAAGTATCTCTCTGCCTCTCTCATACGGAAGCGGCAACGAAGCGGCAAGAGCCGCAGCGATGCACACATATGCCGCTGCCAAACATGAACTTGAAGCCTTTCGAAAAGAGTACGTTCAAGAGAGCGAAGCACTTAAAACTCGTCTTGAAAACTACAAAAACCACGTCACCATTATGGAAAACTCGATAAAAATATCGGCCGATACACTCATAGAGCAGAGTCGTATGCGCTTCAAAGCGGGTGAAGAGAGTCTTATCTCTATGCTTAAATCGGCAGAGACGAAACTTCAGATGGTAGAGACGATCATAGATATAAAAACAAAAAGACATAAAGCTATATCGGAATATATATATAAATATGCAATAGATCCAAAAGGAGTGACAAAATGATAAAAAAGATAGCAACTTTGGCGATTCTACTCGCCATGCCTATAATGGCCAAAGAGCTGCCGATAATAAAAGGCAACACCTCGATGGTGAAAACGGAAAATGTAACACCTACTAAAAAAGTGTACATGGGAAGCTATCTTGCCATCGGTCATCTGCCAAACGACTCGATATATCGTATAGATGCTCCGATAGAGGGGGTGATAGAGAAAGTCGATGTAAGAATATACGAACATGTAAAAAAAGGGCAAGAGCTATTCGTCATAAAAGGGCCCAAGCTTCTTGAACTCGAATCGGAGTTTATAGACACACTTATAGAGCAAGAGTATTATGAAAACGAAGTAAAGAGGCTCGAACCGCTCTACAAAGCTGCCGTAGTAGCCAAAAAAAGGTTTCTCGAAGCTCAAAATATGCTCGCGAAATTCAAAACAAAAAGCACATTCTACTACCACCTTCTACTTGAGTGGGGGCTTGGAAAGAGAGAGGTTGAAACCATCGTAGCGACCAAAAAGCCTCTGCCGAAAATAAAGATAACCTCGCCTATAACAGGTGTGGTCTCAGATATGAACATATACCCAAAAATGTATGCAGAGCGGGGAACTCACCTAATGACGGTACTAAACCCGCAAAAATCACACTTCGAAGTCGCTCTCGGGCTTAAAACCGCAAAAAATCTCAAACTGGGAATGAACCTCTTCGTAGATGGTAAAAGAACTGTCGTAGAGTCGATTTCAGCTACGGTAGATCCAAGAACGCAGACGGTAGCCGTGCACCTTAAACCGACTGAAGGCACAAGCGGAATACTTCCCGGTGAAAAGAGAAACGTAAAACTATATTGGCCCAAAACGGCATACTCTCTTCCATCCAATGCCGTTATAGAGTATGGCGGGAAGGAGATAGTTTTCGTAAAGAGCGAAAAAGGGTTTAGACCCGTTTACGTTACCGTACTTGCAAGAAGCAGTGACAGAGTTTACGTCGTATCCGCCGACCTTTCGGCAGAGAGCAAGATAGCCGTAAGCGGTGTAATATCTCTAAAAGGTGCTCTGGAGGGGCAGTCAAATGATTGACAAACTGATAGGATTCGCACTATCTCAGCGAATATTTGCCCTAATCATTGCAGTCGCGATAGCGGCAGGCGGAATAATCTCATATTCGAAACTGACGATAGACGCTTTTCCAGACGTCTCAACGACTCAGGTGAAAATCATCATCAAAGCACCAGGGATGACCCCAAGAGAGGTGGAGCAGCAGATCACGATCCCTATAGAGCTTGAGATGCAGGGGATTCCCCACCAAAAGATCGTCCGCTCTATCTCAAAATATGCACTTGCCGACATAACGATCGATTTTGAGGAGGGAACCGACCTATATTGGGCGAGGGATAGAGTTTACCAGCGATTCAACAACATAAAAAACGACCTTCCTCCCTCTATCTCAGGCGGAATAGCACCGGTTACGACCCCTCTTGGTGAGATTTTGATGTTCACGATAGAGTCTCCGAAACTCTCGCTGATGGAGAAGAGGACTCTTCTTGACTGGGTCATAAGACCGGCTCTTAGAAACATAGAGGGTGTTGCGGATGTCAACGCCCTTGGCGGAGAGGTTAGAACCTACCGTATAAAACCAGATTTCGGAAGAATGGCATCTTTGGGAATAACTCTGGACGAAATCGAAAGTAAAATAGAGAAAAACAACGCAAACTTCGGTGCTGGAAGAATAGAGAGAGGCGACGAGGCTCTGCTTGTAAGGTTGCCTGGACGCATGAACGGAAACAGAGATATAGCGAACCTTGTAGTCAAAGTCGAAGAGAACGGAGCCATCATACGGCTGAAAGATATTGCCGAAATAGGGACAGCGGCACTTACAAGATACGGTTACGTAACCAAAGATGGAGAGGGGGAAGCGGTTCAAGGTCTCGTTCTGGGACTAAAAGGAGCAGATGCCTCAAGAGTTACCAAAGAGGTTAAAAAGAGACTTTCAGAACTCGAAAAGAGTCTTCCCGAAGGGACGACACTGAACATATTCTACGATAGAAGCGACCTTATAACAAAAGCGGTCAATATGGTTCAAAAAGCTCTAAGTGAAGCCGTACTTCTGGTGCTGGTCGTACTTCTTCTTTTCCTTGGAAGTTTCGTTTCCGCCATAACGGTAGCGCTGATACTCCCTCTTGCTATACTGAGCGCTTTCATACTCATGTACTACTTCAACATAAGCGTCAACCTGATGAGTCTTGGGGGAATCGCTATAGCGATAGGTATGATAATAGACTCCGGGGTCGTGATGGTGGAAAACATCATAGCAAGACTCGCTCACCCTCAGTCGAAAAACTGGACCAGACTTCAGATAATATTCAATGCAGCAAAAGAGGTAAGCACACCGGTAATCTCCGGAGTCTTCATCATCATCATAGTCTTTACGCCTCTTTTGATGCTTCAAGGGCTGGGCGGAAAACTCTTCGCTCCGGTGGCTCTAAGTATAGTCTTCACGCTTGCGGCCTCCATATTTCTCGCACTCTTTATCATACCTACTATAGCCTCTTTCTTCATTCGCAAACCGAAGCATGAAGATACATTTTTAATGAAGTGGCTTCTTAAGGTTTACGAACCTATTCTAAAAGGGGCTTTCAAAGCGGAGTTTGGAATTTACGCTCTACTTCTGATACTTCTTGGCGGTACGGTTTACGCATTTAGCAATATAGGAAAGACATTCATGCCTACGATGAACGAAGGAAATATCGTCATCGGTATAGAGGCGCCGCCGTCAATCAACATTCCGGCCGGTATCGCTTTAAATACGGAAATTCAAAAACGGCTCATGAAAGAGGTTCCTGAAATCAAGTCTATCATAGCTCGAACAGGCTCGGATGAGATAGGGCTTGACCCGATGGGCCTTAACGACACCGATACATTCCTGGTTTTCAAACCTAAATCTGAGTGGAGAAAAGATGACGTTGAATGGATCAAAGAGCAGATGAGAGAGGTTCTTGAGAGTATAAACGGCATAGAGTACAGTTTCACTCAACCAATCGAGATGAGAACTTCAGAAATGCTCACGGGTGCCAGGGGAGACGTCGTCATAAAGATATTCGGTGAAGATATAGACAAACTCAACGAACTCGGCATAAAGATAAAAGAGATTACCGAAAAGAGTAAAGGAAGCCAGGATGTCTATATGCGCCAAAATGAAGGTGTCGCCTACCACGAACTCAGATTTAACGAAGAGAAACTTGGAAGCTACGGTCTTGACAAAAGCGATGTCGCCCACCTTATAAAAGCGGCCGTAAGCGGAGTCGAGAGCGGTACTATATATGACGGGATGAAGCAGTTTCCTATTGTTATCAGAGGCGATTACATTCGCAAAAATCTCGACGATCTATACCTTGTAGGCTCTACCAGAGAGCCGATCTCTCTTCTTGAAGTCGTCGACATCGTAAGGAGCAGCGGCCCTGTCGAGATAAAGCACGAGCACGCTAGAAGATTCGTATCTATCCAGACAAACGTCACCGGAATAGACCTGGTAACTTTTGTGGAGAACCTGAAAAATAACATAGAAAACGGGGTGAAACTACCTGCCGGATACTCGATAACTTACGGCGGAGAGTTCAAAAACCAGCAAGCTACGATGGCAAGACTTTCGGTAGTCGTGCCTATAGCGCTTGTTCTGATCTTCCTCATACTCTATATGACCTTCAAATCCATCGTTCAAAGTATCATAATCTTTACGACGATACCCCTTGCCATGATGGGTGGAATTTTCGGTCTCTTCATAACGGGAAGCTACCTCTCCGTACCGGCTTCGGTAGGTTTTATCGCACTTCTTGGTATAGCGGTTCTTAACGGGGTCGTGATGATAAGCTACTTCAACGAACTTCTGAAGTCTATGCCTGTAAAAGAGGTGGTGATGGAGGGAGCTAAAAGAAGGCTAAGACCCGTTCTAATGACCGCAACGATAGCTGCTCTATCTCTCGTGCCTATGCTTTATGCGACTGGTCCCGGGTCGGAGATTCAAAAACCACTTGCTATAGTGGTTATTTTCGGACTTGTCTCTTCTACGGCTCTTACTTTGATTCTTCTACCTATGCTCTACAAAAGGTTTGTAAAAGAGCTGTAGATTCAGCGGCGGGGTAACTGCCTGCCGCTGATGGACTCCAGCAATCTTTCATGCTGCTCCGGAGTCAACTTTCCGTTGCCCACGGCATCGAGCATCTTCTCCAAAATTTTTGTCTGCAGCTCTTTCTCTTTCATCGCCGCTTCATGAGCCATTTTCTCTTTATGAAGCTGAAGTTTCGTTCTTTGGTGCTCTCTGAAGAGTCTGTAAAGAAGTAGTGTAACTACGGTGAAAAAGGTTATGGAAAGAGCTATGTACCAGTTGTTGGAACTTCTTCTGTCGTCAAGCTCCTTCTCTTTTAGCATCGCCTCTTTTAGAGCTATCTCTTTTTGGCTCATCACTTCGCTCTTCTTCGCTTCGGCTCTGATCTTCTCCAATTCCACGGCTTTTTGCATCTCGATTTTGGCTATCTCTTTTTGAGATTCAAGTTCGAGCCTTTTCAACTCTTTCTCGTCCGATCCTTTCTCTTTTCCCAAAATCGTGTTTGCATAACTGATCTTTTGCTGCTCTCTGCTCATTATGCCGGCTTTCTGGTTTGCAGTTTCACAACCGCCGTAAAAGAGTACAAAAGCCGTGAAAAAAATAGTGGAGACCTTTTTTTCCATAGGCTTATACCTCTTTTGTTAAACTCTCACTGTCGATCTCTATGACCGTATGTACGTTTCCTCTGGGGTTGAAGTCGGCAGTCAGCTTCATCCATCTAGGCTTCAGTTTGTCGTATAGCACGTCGAACACCTCGTTGGCACTCTCTTCATGGCTTATATGTCTGTTTCTAAAAGAGTTTATGTAGAGCTTTATAGCCTTCAGCTCCACGACCCAAAGATCGGGAATATACTCAAGAGTGAATGTTGCATAGTCCGGATACCCGCTCCTTGGACAGAGGCAGCTAAACTCTGGAAGAGTTATAGTAATCTTGTAATTTTTCTCAAATCTGTTTGGCCATATCTCAAGATCTTTGTCGATATCGAAAGATTCGACGATCTTCTCTCCGTAACGCATTATCTATCCTCCATATTTTTTAATCAGACTCTCACTCTCAAGCGGTCGATTCGATATAGCGAACCCCTGCAGATAATCGACTCCAAGAGATGAAAAAAGATGGAGCGCCTCTTCCGTGTCGACCCACTTTACCAAACTCTTTATCTCCATATTTTTGCAAGCCTGAATATAGGCGTTAAGAAGTGCTGCTATTTTTGGATTGTTGTACGAGTGTGTGAACTCTTTGTCAAACTGTACCATATCTACCGGAAGTCTCTTGATATACTCGAAACTTGCATTCTGGGCACCGAAGTTGTCAAGCGCGAACTCCAAACCGAGATCTCTAAGCTCATCCAAAATAACCCTGTATCTTTTTATATCCTTCAAAGGTCTGTTCTCGAAAAGCTCTATCGTAAATCTATCGTAATTTACGCCAAATTGTTGAGCGATATCTTTTATGGAGTCGACAAAAGATTCGTTTCTAAGGGAAAAGGGCGATATATTGAAACTGAACCTTATATTGCAATCGATTCTCATCGCATCTTTACATACCGCTTTGAAGAGAGCCTCATCGAAACTCTTTTCAAGCCCAAGTCTGTTTACTACCGGTATGAACTTTTTCGGAGGCAATACGCCGCCGTTAAGTGTTTCGAGCCTGACGCCGACTTCGAAAAGGTCTATTTCGTTTGTATGTGTGTTTAGAGTAGGAACATAGTGCAGATGGAGTTTTTCGCTCTCTATCGCCTCCACTATCTCATACTCGAGAGTCTTTGGATTTACCTTTTTTTCGCTCTTCTCTTTAGTACTCTT
>JALSPH010000161.1 GCA_026986055.1 Campylobacterales bacterium | reverse complement strand
GGATGAGAAGATCATCGTAACGGCGGAAAAGATACAGAAATTCGTAATGGAGAGCGAAAAAGAGGTAGTTTTGCAGTCGGTGCATCTGCCTTCCGATATTCATGCTCAGGTACACTTCATAGACCCTTCAAGGCCCCTTGTAATTTTGAAGCATCTCAAGACCATGAAAAGTTCCATAAACAACCGCAAACATACGAGAGTCACGGTAACTTCAAGACTACCAATAACTCTCAAGGTCGGCAAAAGCCACTATACCGGATATGTCCACGATATATCGATAAACTCCATAGCGATACTCTTCAACATCGACAAATTCGATGAGAACGAACTCAAAGAGAAGAGTGCCGAAGTCTCTTTCAAGCTGCCGTGGAACAACGACGATGGGTTTGTCAACCTTACGGTCGATGCGAAGATACTCTTCAACAAAAATGAGAGGGAGTTTCACAAAGTAGTCGTGATTTTAGAACCTGACGATTTGAGTGAGAGCTATATTTTCGACTATATCTACAAGCGCCAAAAGGAGCTCATAAAAGAGCTCAAGGCGCGTTTATGAGCTGATTGCAGCCGCCGCTTTGAGCATATTGAGAGGATTGTGTGCCCCTATATATACCGGGATCGGCTCTTTGCCGCACTCGAAAAGTCCATATACAGCCTCCTGAGCGCTTCTTACGGAGTACTCCACGGTAAAAACGCAGTCATCCTCTATCTCGGTGAATTGTCCGAGAAATGCGAAATTTGTAGAGCCTTTCGGTATTACTTTAGGTCGATCTTTCGGCTTTCTGGGCATAAAAAGAGAGTCTATGAAAGGCATAGAGACCGGGATAGCGTTCACTACTCCTCCCCTTTGCATGACCGGCTCCATAAGCTCCGTGATTTTAAGGTGATACCAGAGCTCTTCAAGTATCTCCTCTCCACTGCATTCGCTCATCGGTTTTTTCACATGGTTTCCGATGCGGTCGGGGAAGAGAGCGTATCCCCAGAATATCTTTATATCTTTGGGCTGGTCCGGAAAGTGGGGTTGACGCGCTATGACGATCGACATGAGCCAGTTCGAGTCTGTCATCGTGACCAGACCGCCGGTTCCGTCGACATTGCCCGTGAAGTCCTCCATATAGTCGTGGAATGTACTCTCTTTCATCGTCACCGTAAAGGAGTACCACTTTTGCAGGTCGATATTGTCGCAGAAGACTCCCGGATTTCCGAAATCGGGATCTTTCTGAGCCACTTTTTTCCAAAGTTTCCAAGCGCCCGAGGAGTCTATGCCTTTTAATTTCGGTGCTCTGTGAAGATCTCCGGCATCGGTACTTTCGGTTATTGAGCCGTTGGTGAAAAAGAGAAAATCGCCGTTTTCGAGGATTATCACCTCTTTTTTGCCACTCTTGAGCACCTCTATAGCCGTTGCCGTTTTACGGTTTTGGGAGAGATCGAACTCGATGTCGGTGACGGTAGTTTCAAGTTCGAACTTTACCCCTTTGTCACGCAGATAGTTTTCAAGGGGAAGTACTACGGAGTGGTACTGGTTATATTTGGTTCTAAGTATGCCTCCTATGAATTTCAGGCCGGGCATAAGGTGCATGAAGCGACGCATATAGCGCCTCATCTCCGCCAGGGAGCTCCACTTCTGAAATGCGAACATCGTGGTGAATATCATCCAGAAGTTTGTGGAGAAGAAGCCAAGAGTGAACCACTCCTCTATCTTTTTCCCGGCAAGAGTAGACTCCGGTGCAAAGAGAAGCTCCATCATCAGAAGCTGATCTTTTTTTCCAATGCCGTATGAAGATAGATCTACTTTTTCACCATTTTTCAGAAGCCTGGCCTGCGCATGGGATACAAAACGGCTGTTGAATTCCATAGAGTCGTCGGTTACGCTGACGGTCGGGTCGTCGTAAGAGGGTATATTCGCAAGAAGGTCCCAGTAGCAGCGATACTCTTTTTCGTGCATCCTGCCGCCCCTTATGAGGTAGCCGTTTTTTGGATCTCCTGAACCGTCAAGTGCGCCTCCGGTTACGGGGTACTGCTCAAAAACCGTTATATGTTCAGGATTTACACCCGCATCTCTTATGAGGTAGAAGGCGCTTGCCAAAGAGGCTATACCGCTTCCTACAAGGTAGACTCTGCTCTTTTCGTCCGCTTTCGTTTTCATGACTTGCTCCTTTGTCGTTGAGCCGTAGGCCCGGTGGGCAACGCGATAGAGCCTTGGTATTGCACCATTATAGCGCAATAGAGTCTCTTTTTTATGATCTGAATTTTGATATTATATAAACCATTATCGCACGATAGAGGAGATATATATGCAACGTCTGCTTGCTCTAAGCGCCAGTGCCGGAAGCGGCAAAACATTCTCGCTTGTAGCCAGGTATCTTTCGCTTCTTTTTAACGGCGCAAATCCATCTGAGATTTTGGCCATAACCTTTACCAACAAAGCAGCCGGAGAGATGAGGGAGAGGCTCGTATCTTCTCTTGAGAATATGAAGCCGGAAATGGCGCTGGAGGTGGCACGTCTAAGCGGGATGGAGCAAAAGGAGTTGGTAGCAAAAAGAGATCTCGTTCTACGCCGTTTTCTTACCGCAGATTTGAAGGTAATGACGATCGACAGGTTCATTCATCAGATTCTGCGTAAATTCTGCTGGTATGCCGGAGTGCAGAGCGACTTTGAAATATCGGCTATGCCGAAAGAGGAGTTTTTTGAAAGATATCTGGAGAGTATGAGCGAAAAAGAGTATCTCTCTCTTGTAGATTTCGCACGTTTTGAGGAGCGTAAAAGCAGGAGTTTCATAGATTTTTTCGAACTTTTGTACGAAAAAGATAAAGAGTTACCGAAGCTGGAGTTTGTAGATGAACACTTCGGTGAAGAGGAAGCTATGGAGATAGCCGAAAAGATAGCCTCATTTTTCCTTCAGAGCTCTTTGAGCGAGAGGGGGAAAAAGACGATGAGGTTCAAAACTCTAAAAGAGGTTGTAGCCAAAGGTTGGTTTGCAAAAGAGAGCTTTGACTACTGGGACTACAAGAGGGTGTACGACCCTGTTGTAGATATCTGGTTTGCGGAGCTAAAAGAGGCGGTAAAGAGGTATTACATTCAGAAAGAGAGGCTCTTTTTGAAGAGGATTTTCACCCTTTATGAGCGCTACAAAAGGGTTAGAGTCGCTCATATGAAACGAGCGGGAGAGCTCCACTTCAAAGATATAGAGCATCTGGTTTACGACCTGCTGCGCCAAAAAGATTTTACCGACTTTCTCTATTTCAGGCTGGATGCCCGCATAGGCCATATACTTTTTGATGAGTTTCAGGACACTTCCGTAACTCAGTATAGAATTTTCGAGCCGATCATAGAGGAGATAGCCTCGGAAGAGAGCGGCCGTACACTCTTTTATGTCGGAGACACCAAGCAGTCCATATACCGTTTCAGAGGCGGCCAGAAAGAGCTTTTCGCATATGTAGCCAAAAGGTTTGGAGTAAAAGTGGAGCATCTGCAGACCAACTACCGCTCCAAATCGGCTATCGTGGAGTTCGTAAATGAGACTTTCGACTATGTCAAACCTCCTCAGAAAGCTAATGAGCAGGGTGGGTACGTAAAGGTGGCCGAAGGGGAGATTTTCGAGAATCTCGAAGAGGCGCTGAAACTCTTTTTCGACAAAGGCATACCGGATGAAAAGATCGCTATATTGGTTCACGACAACAAAGAGATTCTGGAAGTGGGAGATTTTGTAAAGAGGCGTTTTGGCAAGAAGATATCTACCCACAAGAGGGCAAAGGTTACCGAGCAGCCGAGTGCCAAAGCCATAATCGAGTTGATGAGGCTGATCTACGCCATCGAACGCGGCGGCAGCGGTGCGCTTCACAGGCTCAACTTCCTTTCCCTCGTCAACTCCCCGTACGATCCTGAATTTATGCCGAATATCAAAAGCGCCAGAGCTGCCGTTATGGTTAAAGAGATAATGGATCGTTACCGATTTTTCGATGAAGCGGCGATGAAGCTTCTTGAGTTTGCGATACCGCTCAATGATTTGACGGAGTTCATATATGAGGTTGAGAGTTACGAAGATGAGCTGCCTCCTCAGGAGCTTGAGGGGATAAACGTCCTTACAATCCACAAATCGAAGGGGCTGGAGTTTGAACATGTAGTCGTTTTGGACAGAATCGGGCGCGGTAAAAACGACACTTCGCCGCTCATTTTCGACTATCGCGGGATAGAGCTAGAAGATATTAGGGTGAAGTTCAAAAACAGAGAGATAGTCGATGAAGAGTATGCCGCTGCACTTACGCGTGAAAAGAGGCTGGAGACTGAAGATGGCATGAACCGCTCATATGTCGCTTTTACACGTGCGGAGTCCAGCCTCGTGGTTTTAAAAAAGGAGAAATCTTCCGTTTTCGACTCTTTGAATCTGAAAGAGTGCACTATAGGTGCCATAGAGGAGTGGAATGGGAAAAAGAGTGAACCCAAGAGCTTTTTTGCTTACTCTTTGAGACCAAAAAGCTATGGCAGACAGGAGGTGGATGGCGAACCTAAAAGGTATGAAGCGAACGATTTTGAAGCTATATACCTTGGGCTTGGAGTTCACTACCTTTTCGAAAATGAAGATATTGATGCATTTATGAACAGATACGGCTCTTTGTGCGATGTCAAAAGGGTCGAGAGGTTGGTCGAGATTTCGAAGGCGAATATCGAATACAATTTCTTGACCGAAGGAGAAATCTACCGTGAGCTCCCTTTCGTCTATAAAAAGAGGATGGGGGTGGTGGACCTTTTTGTCGATAAGGGCGAAAAGGGCGTCATAATAGATTATAAAACCGTTACACCCCACGATATGAGCAGTTACAGAGAGCAGATCGGATGGTACAAGGATGCACTTTTGCATATTCTACCCGACAAAAAAGAGATAGATGGCTACATCTACTTTCTGGATACCCAAAAACTTGTGAAGATCGATTGATTTAATAACTTATAATATAGAAAACCTTTACGCATATGATAAGAAACAGTATTGAAAAAAACTGCACAGTTTTTGTTCTTCTTGCTAAATAATTTGGACAAAATGCCGAAATATTACTTTACGGAGGCAAAAATGGAAGAGTTTTTGCTTAATAAGGCCATGAAATATATTTGATAGTTAAAAGAAGTCAAAAGGGCAGTTTTGGAGATCGAAAATCCGTTGGAGAGTTCTACTCTGTTGTATGTAGAGAACGACAGAGAGACAAGAAGAGGTGTCGTACCGTTTCTGGCGCCGCGCGTAAAAACTCTCTGGATAGCCGAAGATGGCAAAAAAGGTATCGAACTTTTTGAAAAGTGCAAACCCGATATTGTCGTAACCGATCTGAAGATGCCCGGAATGGACGGTATACGTATGTCGAAGGCGATCCGGACCTTGGACAGAGAGGTTCCTATCATACTTACATCTTCATACAGTGACGACTATCGACTCTCGGCCGTTATAGATGCCGGGATCAGCGCTTTCGTTCCAAAGCTTCTGAAGATAAAAGAGCTGCTGAAAACGGTCGAAGCTACAAAAAGGCGTGGCCGGTTGAAGAGATAGTGGAGTTCATGAAAAAAGAGAGAGGCAGGATGTTCGACCCATATCTGATAGATCTTTTCATAGACAATCTTGATCTATTCCTGGAGGTTAGAAAAAGAGAGCGTTTTGCCTGATCAGTAGGCTATACGGTTTCTTCCAAGTGTTTTGGCTTCGTACATTTTTGTATCTGCACGGTGGACAAGCGTATCCAGAGATTGCCCCTCTTCCCACGAAGCGACCCCGAAGCTGGCAGTTATAGGTACAGGAATATCTGCAGATCTCATCTCCAGATATTCACGAAGTTTTTTGGCAAGATGTACCGCATCGGAGAGTGTGGTTTCGGGCAGCAGTATCATGAACTCCTCTCCTCCCCACCTTATTAGCGTATCTGTTGCTCGAAGATTTCTTTTTATGGTTTCCGTTGCCTTGATCAGTACGGTGTCTCCGGTTGCGTGGCCATAGGTGTCGTTTATCTTTTTGAAGTGGTCTATATCGAAGTAGATGATTGAAAAGGGGTGTTCGTACCTTTTGGCCCTTTTTATCTCGTGCTCCAAAAGCTCTATTCCTCTGTGGCGGTTCACGGTTCCGGTCAGTTTGTCGGTGTGAGCCATCAGATCGAGCTTTCTTATCAGTTCGTCACGCTCAATTTTAGCTTTTATGGACTCTATACCGAAGGCTACCGTATTTGCGATGTTCTGCCACAGGTCAAGCTCCTCTTTGTCGAAAGTGTGGTTCTGTTTGAAAAGAAGTGTCAAAATACCCGTGGGCATATTTTTGAGCCTGATTTTCATAGGAATCGATATGACCGTTACTATTCCGTTTTTTGTAAGAAGCTCTTTCAGTTTCGTCTCGGGTAGGTTCGATATATCGTCGACGAATACTATCTGGCTATGTTTCATAGCCAGAAAGCAGGGGAGATAGAGTTTTTTGTTCTCGGAATTTTCCAAGTCGATAGTTTCAGAGGCGATAGAGTCGAACGTCACCCCTGAGTTTGAGGGGTGATATAGCTCTTTAAGCCTCGAGCCCTCCATAAGCATCAGAAAGCCTAGAGTTTTTTCACTTGTTTTCGGCAGTTTCTCTATGAAGCCTTGCAAAAACTCCTCTATAGTAAAAGCGGTAATGATATCCTGGCTTATTTCGGCATGAAACTTCATGAGAGATTTAAGATATGTCTCTTTTGCAAGGCGCTCTTTTATCTCTTCGTTGGAACGCATTATGGAGTCTACGGGATGCCATTTGGAGATATACTTTTTCTTCCCGTCAAAATATACAAGTTCTGCCGAACCGCTTAAAAGAAGCTCTGCTCCATCTTTCCTCTTGAAGATACAGTGTGCATACTCTATGCTCTTTTTTTCATTGAGCTTCGAGAGAAAGTGGCGATTGTGAATATGGGGTATGGGCTCGATGATACGTGAAGCATGTTCAAGGAGAAGCTCTTCAGGGCTGTATCCAAGTATAAATGCGAACCTCTCACCGATGGAGAGGATCGTTCCGTCATCCAGGAGTTCCAAGTGGAAATTGAACTTTTCATCGTTTTTAAAGTAGTCGTAAATCGACTGTAGCAGTCTCTCCGGCTTCGAACTTTTCGATACGTACTGGGTTATGCCGTACTCTATGGCGCGTGTCAGATGAAGAGTATCGTTTTCAAACGAAGTAGTGACAAAAATTGGAGTATCGGGACGATGCTCTTTTATCTCTTTTATCATCTCCAATCCGTCCATAACAGGCATTTCGAAATCTGTTATAACTGCATCGGGTCCCATATCGAAAAAGAGTTCGAGCCCCTCTTTTCCATTTTTGGCTACATAAATCTCTTCAACGTAATTCTGGAGAAAATTTGCCGTCTTGCTCATAATGGTTTCGTCATCTTCGACATAGATAACTTTTATGGGGAGTTTGTGTAACTGCTGCACTCTCTTTTTCCCTTTTGTAGAGACGAAATAATTTCGGTTAATAATAACATATATATGTTTTCTGAAGCTTAAATTATTAAAAATTTTCATTAGAAATTTTAAGAAGTGATAGTATATAAGTTGTTAAGATACACAAAGTATAAATTTATGTAAGGAATTTGATGGTGGATCCGCTTGGGGATTTTTTAAAGGCCCTTTGGGAGCTGACGGGTGCGATGGCTCCCTACATACTTTTCGGACTCTTTTTCGCCGGCCTTCTGCACGAATGGCTGCCGAAAGATTTCATACAGCGGCATCTGGGGCGTGACAATATCTTTTCGGTTATCAAGTCGACACTCTTTGGAATACCCCTTCCGGTCTGTTCGTGCGGAGTCATACCTCTTGCGGCTTCACTTAAAAAGGAGGGAGCAAGCAGAGGGTCGGTACTCAGTTTTCTCATCTCTACGCCGATTACCGGCATAGATTCGATTCTTGCGACTTTCGGAATGTTTGGCTGGATATTTACGATCTACAGAGTCGTAACTTCAATCGTGATAGCTTTTGCAGCCGGGATTTTGAGCAATTTTTTAGTAAAGGATGAGAAGGAGAAAAAGCCCCCCTTTTTCGTTAAAAGGCCTAGTGCAACAGAGATAGTTACCGATACTGTTGTAAAGAAGCCTGAAAGTGATGAATGCTCATGCAGTAGCGGATGCGAGAGAGAAAACAAAAAGGCTTTTTCCTTCGTCGAAGCGCTACGTTACGCTTTTATCACTCTTATGGGAGACATCGCAAAACCTCTCTTCTGGGGGCTAATCGTAGGTGCGGCCATAACGGTAGCGATGCCGCAGGATCTCGGAGAGTGGCTTGGTTCAAATGTATGGGTAGGCTATCTGCTCTCCATAGCTATCGCCGTTCCCATGTATGTATGTGCGACGGCCAGCTTGCCGATAGCCGCCTCTTTGGTTCTCTCCGGAGTCAGCCTCGGTGCCGCTTTCCTCTTTTTGAGTGCCGGCCCGGCTACCAATACGGTTACGATAGGGGTGGTAAAGAAGATGCTCGGAACCCGTTCGCTGGTTATATATCTTGCAACTATAGTCGGTGGGTCGCTACTGTTCGGTATTTTGCTAGATCTTACTTTTACATCTATGCAGATAGAGCCTCGTTCTCTTGTGCATATAGAGGAGCATGGTGACTGGTTGAGCGTACTCTCTTCCGTTGTTTTGTGGGGGTTGATAGTATGGTTTCTGACTCCTCAGCTTTTAAGGCGTAAAAAGGGAGGCTCTTGCTGCAGCTAAAAGTTCTTTATCGATCCCATATATTCAAGACTCCTGCTTTTTTTTAACGTAAACCATACTTTGTAGTAGATCTTGTCGTACTCTATCGGTCCGAAAAAGCGGCTGTCGGTCGAGTTGTCTCTGAAGTCTCCCATAAAGAAGTAGCTATGGGGAGGTACGACCCTTTTTGGAAGGTTCAAGAGCTCCGGCGGGCCCGTTACCTCTTCTATATGGGAGACGGCATAGAATCTTGAGTAAGGGTTTTCAAGCCAGCAACCATCTTCATCGAGATATATTTTTATTCCGTACTTTTGGGCATATCTGCATGTGGCGGCAGAGTCACTTCCGATTTGGAGATATAGATTTTTCTCCCTCAAAAAAAGCTTGTCGCCCGGCAGAGCGACGCACCGTTTAAGATATAGGCGATTCTCTAGCGGGTGCCTAAAAGCAAGAAGGTCACCTCTGTGTATTCCCTCCTAATTATCGAGAAGATGGAGGTCGAGATAGAAGAACCATGAGGGTAGATGTATGCCTGCAGAGATATTTTCAATGACGACATAATCACCCTCCACCATAGTGTAGGTCATGCTTATATCGGTTATTTTGTAGACTCGCACGAAAGAGAAGAGAAGTAGCAATAAAAGGCCAAGTAGAGCGGCTCTTTTCAAATAGTGTTTCATACGGCTATTTTAAAGGCTGCCACCTTATTACCGCATCAAAGATGAAGGTTATTAGTCGGTGCGGTAATAAATGCGTATTCAATATGGCAACTCAGTTTATGGTATAGTTTTATATACCTCATCAAATGACCCAAAAAGGAGGGACCGCCAATGGCTGGATGTGAAGATCTCAAAGAGTTGCTCGAGATAGAGGTGATACCGGATGTAGAGGAGATGATCGACGAGCTCTTCGAAGAGATTGCCGATGCCAAAGAGGCCGACGAAGAGTCCAAAAGCGAGTATGCCGAACTTCAGGAGCTCAAATCCTCTTTTAAAGAGCTCTTGAAGGATCTTCAGGATGGTGAAGTGAGTCAAAAGGAGTGTTCCGAAATATATGAAGAGCTTGTGAAGATGATAGAGTCTCAAGAGGGTGAAGAGAGTGTGTGAAGAGCTTGAACAGTTTATAAAAAAGGATCTTTACCCCTTTTTGAAAAGCGCTTGTCTGGCTTTTGAAAGATCCGGTGAGGAGTCAAGAGCCTCCGAAATAGAGGAGCTTTTGGAAAGCCTTGCCGAAATAGTGGAAGATATAAAGAGCCAAATGATGGATGAGTGGGAGTGTGGTGAGCTCTATGAGGAGTTCAAGCGACATAGAGAGAGTGGAGATTTTTTGGATAAAATAAGTTGATAAATTTTCTAAAAGGTATGAGGAGATGGAGATAAAAGAGTGCAAAACGCTTGAAGAGCTGCGTAACGAAGTGGACAAGGTCGATGAAAAGATCGTCGAACTGATCGCCGTGCGAAACGACTATATCAAGCAGGCGGCGAAATTCAAACATACCGTCGAGGAGATCAAGGCGGACGAAAGAATAGAGGATGTGTTGAACCACGTCCGACATAAAGCTCTTACCCTCGGAGTCTCTCCAAATATGGTAGTAGATATCTACAAGCAGATGATAGATGCGATGGTAGAGAGTGAGATAGCGGAATTCCGCAACAAAGGCTCTTTTTAGTGAGTTGCTGCTTGATATGGCTTAAAAAGTGAATTTTTTTTTAATCAATGACATTTTCGTGGCCGTTTGGTTCAAATAAGAGCGTTAAATAAGATATAATCTATCCATGTCAAAAGAGAAACTTGTTACGATTCGCCGTCGTATGATAAATACGATAGCCATTTTTCTTGTTATAAGTGTAGCTTTGGTCATGCTGGTGGGACTCTATCTGAAGAGGCAGGCCCTTACCGAGCTTGCAGTGGAAGATGCAAGACACAGCAGCCA
>JALSPH010000160.1 GCA_026986055.1 Campylobacterales bacterium | reverse complement strand
TATGCCGAAGCGCTGTGGGTCTATTATGGGCGGTGAGTCTCCTTTTAGAAAGTCTATCAGTTTTCTCTCGTTACCGAGATAGTGTATAGATATGGTTTCCAAAGAGGGACCGACGCTTGCGGCATCATCTTTGGGAGCGTGGCAGATATTGCAGTTGTATTTTTTGAATATCTGTTCACCTCTTTTTGTAAGATCCATCTCCTGGGCATATCCCAATAGTGCCAGAATGGAAACGATCGCTGCTTTTTTTATCATCTATTCCCCTTTCTTCAAACTGCCGGCAGTTGTCCATTAACACATTTATACTCTTTTTTTGTAAATCGATTGTAAAGGAGATATTTGAACGTGTCTCCTTTCTGCAATTATATCACTTATATTGGTTCTATCTTCTCTCATACAATCAATATTATTTATTTATCTAATCTTTTGGGCTATTCTACCGATATTAAAAACTGATATTGCAAAAAGATCTAAGAGTCTGAAGGAGTGTGAAGATGAATCGTTTCGGAGTGGTGGAATGTTCGAGAGTATAGACTTTTTCCTGGACCATTTTTTGGAGTTTTTCATAGAGTTCATAGAGGTTATGATTTTGCTTCTGATTTTCGGGCTGGCAAACCTCTATGTATACGACAGGTATGTTCAAAGAAAACATCAGCTTCTTATAAACTATCCGATCATAGGGAGAATGAGGTATCTTTTCGAGGCTTTGAGGGAGCCGCTTAGGCAATATTTTGCGGAAGAGACCTTTTATGAGTCGAGAGACAAGGTGGAGTGGGTCTATAAGGCGGCCAAAAATCTTCCAAACTTTATGTCATTTTCGGTTTCGCAACCCTTTTCTGGCTCGAGATTTGTCATAAAACACTCTTCACATGTGCTAAACGATAACGAAGTGGATGGCGACATGAGCGTACTTTTTGGGAAAAACAGGCCCATACCTTTTCGGGCCAAAAGCCCTATAATTCGCTCCGCTATGAGTGACGGAGCTTTGAGTCCCGAGTCCGTAAGAGCATTTACACTCGGAGCGACACTCTCGGGGTTTGCTATAAACACAGGAGAAGGGGGCCTTACTTCGAACTACTTTTTTACACACAGACCAGACCCGGAAAATGCGGAGTATCTTGAGATAGTGAAGAGTACTCCGCTTGCAGAGCTGGTTTTCAAGCTGGTGACCTTCTTTTTCAACCGTTCCCTTGCCATAAAAGTCTATAGAAAGCAGCTTCTTAACAAGAAGACGGAGAACACCTATATATACGACCCTCTCTCACACTCCCTTTTCAGGGTCAACTGGAAAGCTCCGCTTTCCGCTTTCCCGAAAGAGGTTCCGAAAGATATGCCCGATCTAATAGTGCAGATCGGTTCCGGTCTATACGGTGTGCGTGACAAAGATGGAAATTTCGATGAAGAGAGATATGAAAAGGTTATGCGTTTTTGTAGGATGACCGAGATCAAGATAGCTCAAGGCGCCAAACAGACCGGTGGAAAGCTGGCAGCTTCGAAAGTTACGGCAGACATAGCCTACTATAGAGGAGTGGAAGAGGGTAAAGATCTGATCTCTCCCAACCGATTTCCATATGCCGGCTCCGACGACGAGCTTCTCGATTTTGTAGGAAGGCTTCAAGAGATTTCGAAAAAACCGGTAGGAATAAAGATAGTTATTTCAGATGCAAAAAGTGTCGAAGAGTTGGTGGAGACGATGAGCAGGAGAAAAAAAGAGGGTAAAGCGATAGTCGATTTCATCACCGTCGACAGCGGTGACGGGGGAAGTGCGACCGCTCCTTTGGAGCTTATGGAGTCGGTCGGGCTTACAACGCCAAATGCTCTTTACGTTATGGATACGATGCTCAGAAAATATAACCTTAGAGAGGATGTGAGTATTATCTCCAGCGGTAAGATTCTTACACCCGACGATGTGGTAATAGCTCTCAGTCTCGGTGCAGATGCGGTAGGTATAGCGCGAGGATTCATGATGAGCGGAGGGTGTATAAGGGCGAGAAAGTGCTCCGGTACCGAGGGGCATGTCTGCCCTGTCGGTATGGCTACACAGGATCCAAAAAAACGGGCCTCCTACCTTGTCGTTAGAAAAGGTGGAGAGATAGCCAACTACCATGCGAATCTGATCAAAGGGGTAAAGACTCTTCTGGCGGTAATGGGGGTTAAGAATATTAACGACCTGGACAAAAAGCACCTTACCTTCAAGAATCGTTCGGGAGAGATATTTTTTGACATAGACAACTATTTTCACCAAAAATTACATATTTGAAAGAGAGGCAGAAAATGCAACACTACTACAACGTCATAATCGTAGGCGGAGGAATCTCCGGAACTGCACTTTTGTACGAGCTTGCAAAATATACCGACATAGAGAGCGTCGCTCTTTTTGAGAAGTATAAGAGTATAGCTTCAATAAACACCAATGGAAGAAACAACTCCCAGACGCTTCACTGCGGAGATATAGAGACGAACTACACCTTCGAAAAGGCGAAAAAGGTCAAAAGAACCGCGAATATGCTCCTTAACTACGCTCTGAAGCATGGTTACGGCGGTAAACATATCTTCAAGTTCCCGAAAATGGTTATAGGCGTGGGAGAGAGAGAGGTGGAGTTCATAAAGAGCCGCTAT
>JALSPH010000159.1 GCA_026986055.1 Campylobacterales bacterium | reverse complement strand
AGATAGATGTGGAGATGAGCTTCTGCGACCAGGAAGATGTTATGAGAGTCGCCGAAGAGCTTCTAAAAGCGATCTTTAGCGCATGCGGAAGAAAGATAGAGACACCATTTAAGCGCATAACCTACAAAGAGTCTATGGAAAAATATGGAAACGACCGTCCCGATCTGCGTTTTAGCCTCGAATTGGTCGATGTGATAGATCTGTTCGAGGGGTGCGACTCTCCGATATTTGCAGAGATTGCCCAATACAAGAAGCTTAACCGCATAAAAGCCCTCAAGGTTCCCGGCGGAGACAGTGCCTTCTCAAGAAAGATCATCAAAGAGTTGGAGAGTTTCGTGACCAGGTTCGGAGCCAAGGGGCTTGCCTACATTCAGGTCAAAGAGGAGGGGTTAAAGGGACCGATACTCAAATTCCTCTCCGAAGAGGCTATAGAGACGATGAAGTCAAGGCTCGACCTTCAGGTAGGAGATATCGTCTTTTTCGGTGCGGGAGATCGCAAAACGGTTTGGGATTACATGGGCAGGCTTCGCACCGAAGTTGCCTCCAGAATGGGTCTCATAGATGAAAGCAGACTCGAGTTCGTCTGGGTCGTCGATTTTCCGATGTTTGAACTCGAAGAGGGTGAACTTCACCTAAAAGCTCTCCACCACCCATTCACTATGCCTAAAAACATCGACGAAGAGGATATCGAAGCGATAGACTCCGTCGCGTACGATGTCGTACTCAACGGAGTGGAGCTTGGCGGAGGAAGCATACGTATTCATAAATTGGATATTCAGCAAAAAGTCTTTAAAATGCTCGGTATCAGCGAAGAAGAGGCAAACGAGAAGTTCGGCTTTCTGCTAGATGCCCTCAAATTCGGTGCACCGCCGCATGGAGGTTTTGCGTTGGGCTTTGATAGGCTCATGATGCTACTGACAAACAAAGATAGCATAAGAGATGTCATCGCCTTTCCAAAGACTCAAAGCGCCACCTGTCTCTTGACACACGCCCCGAGTCCGGTAGACGAAGCGCAGCTCAAAGAGCTTGGAATCAGGATCAGGAAGCAGCCTAAAACCGATGCGCCTCAGTGATGCAAAACCTGGTGACATAGTCAAGATCAAAGGGTTCGAAAGGGAGTGTGACGACTTCAAGTGCAGACTCGATGCCATCGGCATAAGAGTCGGAGATATCGTGGAAGTGAAAAGCAAAGCCTTTATGGGCCCCATAGAGATCAAAAACGACGAAGTCGACGTCGCGCTATGCCGCGGACAGGCTGAAAAAATAGTAGTAAAACCAATAAATCTTAGGAGAATCTCATGAAAAAACTCTTTCTAATCATAGGAGCGCCGGGTAGCGGCAAAACTACGGATGCGGAACTGATAGCAGCCAACAACCCCGACACGATAGCCCACTACTCCACCGGTGATCTGCTCAGAGCGGAAGTTGCAAGCGGTTCAGTGCTCGGTGCGACGATAGAGAGGTATATAAGCAAAGGAAACCTGGTACCGCTGGAGATCGTCATAGACACTATCGTCAGCGCTATAAAAAAGAGCGACAAGCCTGTTATTCTCATAGACGGCTTCCCCAGAAGCGTAGAGCAGATGAAGGCGCTCGACGAGATCCTTTCAAAAGAGCCGGATGTGAAGCTCGAGGCCGTCATAGAGGTAGATGTGAGCGAAGATGTGGCAAGAGAGAGAGTACTCGGCAGAGCCCGCGGTGCGGACGACAACGAAGAGGTATTCAAAAATCGTATGAAGGTCTATCTGGAGCCTATCGAAAAGATAAGAGAGTTCTACAAAGAGAAGGGGCTTTTGCATGTAATAAACGGTGAGCGCTCCATCGAAGAGATAGTAAACGAAATGGAAGAGTTCATAAAAAGCAGAATCTGATGCACATATATCAGGTCATAATCGGATCTGAAATACTCAACCGAAGAAGAGAAGATAAACATTTCGACTTTCTCTCCGCAGAGCTTCTGAAGCGGGGAGAAAAACTTTACGCCTCCTTCACGATAAGTGACGATGAAGTACTCATAGAAAATACTTTCCGACTGATCAAAGATGACCCAAAAAGCGTAATGTTCAGCTTTGGCGGCATAGGCTCAACACCCGACGATCTGACAAGAGAGATAGCTGCAAAAGTCTTTACGTCTAAGCCTCTGAAAGTTCACGAGGAGGCAAAAGAGCTCATACTTTCACAGTTCAAAGAGGAGGCGTACCCCCACCGCATTCAAATGTCTCAACTTCCGGTCGGCTCAAAGCTTCTATACAACCCAGTAAACAACGTGCCGGGATTCTTTTTGCAAAATCGATTCTTTTTTGTTCCCGGTTTCCCGCAGATGGCTCACCCTATGGTCAGATGGGCTCTTGATTTTCTGTTTTCTGAAACGATACCTCTTTTTAGAGAGACATTTACGGCGCTCACAAGCGAAAACGACCTTATAGAGATGATGAAAAGGGTTCCAAAAAGCATAGAGCTCTCATCTTTGCCGGCATTTTGCGGCAAGAGAAGAGTAGCGGTTATAAGCTTGGCGGCAAAAAGCGAAAAAGAGGTTAAAAAGTGGGCAGATGAGTTCAAACTCTTCATGAAAAAGAGGAAGATAGAGTGGGTTGAGGGGGACAGGCACGATGACCCTGACATATGCAACTC
>JALSPH010000158.1 GCA_026986055.1 Campylobacterales bacterium | reverse complement strand
CACTCTTCCTGTGACATCCAAAACCTCCCCTGTAAAATATAGCCCCTCCACAAGGAGGCTCTCCATCGTCGAAGGGTCTACCTCATCCGTTGCAACTCCCCCTTTGGTCACTTCAGCTTTACCGTAGCCAAAGCTCCCGGCCGGTGCGAAAGCGTAGGATTTCAAAAGAGAGAGACGCTGCTTTTGCTCTTCACTCATTTTAGCATAAGGAGTCTCAGGAATTTTCAAAGCATCGAAAAAGGCTTTGACGAAGCGTTTGGGTAGAGGAATCTGAGAGAGTGCACTCTTATAAGATGAGCGAAAAAGGGTCTTCAACCTCTTAGTCGGCAGAAAGTCGACCGTTATCTTTCCTCTGTTCCAAAAGAGTGATGCGTCAAGTACCGCCGGACCGGTTATACCTCTATGCGCAAAAAGTAGATCGGAGCAGATCTTCCTTCTTCCGACCGCTATCTCCACAGGCAGCGACAAGCCGGCGAGATCTCTCATCCAAAACTCTTCAGGCTGAAGGGTAAGACCGACAAGAGCCGGTCTGGTAGCCACTACGGTATGTCCAAAAGAGGCCGCTATATCGTACCCTATGGGGCTTGCTCCGCATGTTGGGTAGCTAAGCCCACCCGAGGCGACAAGCAGCTTTTTTGCATAAAAAGTGCCTGCGCTGCTTTCAACTTCAAAAAGATCTTTACGCTTTTTTACACCCATAACTTCCACGCCGTACTTAATGGGGATCTTACTCGCCTCTTGAAGAAGCAGCTCTATGATCTCTTTACTGCTGTTAGGGCAGAAGTATTGGCTCTCTTTTCGCAAAATAGGCTTAAGCCCTCTTTTTCTCAAAAACTCTAAAAGATCTTTGTTGTCGAAAGTTTCAAATACTCTGGATATGAAGGAGGGGTCGCCGAGATAGTCTGAAGGCGAGAGGTTGACGTTCGTTATATTGCATCTGCCGCCGCCGGAGATTTTTATCTTCAAAGCGGGCTCTGCGTTGTGCTCCAAAATCAGAGCGTCCATAGGTGGCATCGTAGCGGCGCACATGAGCCCTGCCGCTCCGGCGCCCAATATTATAAGATCGTGCCTATGCACGGGGCTTATCGACGGTTCTGGCTTCTGTGGCGGCCCTGGCCGCCGCTACGGCGTCTGCGGCCGGAACTCTTTTTCGGTTTTTCGCTCATTCCGCTTAGGGCCATCATGCGCTCCACCTCTTCCTGGCTAAGACCTATGCCGGTGCCCTTCGACTTCAACATATCGCTTTCAAGTATCATCGTTATAAGCTTGTAGGCGATCTTCTGCGGAGCCATCTCCTCTTCGAGCTTTTCGTAGATCTTTACTGCCGTATCGTCTATGCCTGCAGCTTGCACGAGACTCAAAAAGCGCTCGACTATATCTTCGCTCCCCTCGCCGCCTTCATCGACGAAGCCGTATTCCATCTTCGTTCCGACTTTTTGGCGGATTCTCTCAAGCTCTTTGAACTCAAGAGGAGTTACAAGGGTTATGGCAGTACCCTTCTTTCCGGCTCTTCCGGTACGGCCTATGCGGTGTACGTAGCTTTCGGGGTCGAAAGGTATATGGTAGTTGAAGACGTGGCTCACATTTTCGATATTCAAACCTCTGGCGGCAACGTCTGTAGCTACAAGGATGTCGATATCGCCTCCCCTAAAGCCTTTTATAACCTCCATCCTCTCACGCATCTCCATATCGCCGTGAAGAGCTCTGGCATTTACTCCCTGCGCTTGAAGAAGTTCGGCCACCCTGTCCACCTCGCGCTTCATACGGCAAAATATGATCGCCTTTTCAGGCTCCTCTTTGTCAAGAAGGCGGACTATCGCATCGTCGCGATCTTTCTCTTCTATGACGTAGTAGAGCTGGCGTATATCTTTGTTGGTCGTCTCCTTTTTGGTGACGGAGACGAACTTCGGCTCATATAGAATATGTTTCGCCAAATCTTTTATAGGTTCTGGCATAGTAGCCGAAAAGAGCAGTGTCTGACGCTGCTGGGGAAGGTAGCTGAATATCTCTTTTATGTCGTCCAAAAAGCCCATATCGAGCATCTCGTCCGCTTCGTCGAGCACTACGATGGAGGGGTTGAAGTCCTCCAGCTTTCCCGAACTTAGCATATCCAAAAGCCTACCGGGTGTTGCGACGACGACCTGTGCGCCTCTGCCTATGAGGTCGAGCTGCCTTCTGTAGCTTTGACCACCGTATACGCTGACCGTACGTATTCCGGCAAAGCGTCCGAGGCTGAAAAGCTCGTCGCTCACTTGCGTAGCGAGCTCTCTGGTAGGTGTTATGACAAGAAGCTCGACACCGTTTCTCCACTCGATGTTGTTGAGTGCAGGAAGGCCGAAGGCTGCGGTTTTACCTGTGCCGGTATGGGCCTGTCCGACCACGTCGTGCCCCTCTAAAATCAAGGGGATGACCTTCTCTTGAATAGGGCTTGGCACTTGAAATCCCATGCGCTGTATAGCGCGCATAATAGGCTGTTTAAATCCAAAATCTGCAAATGTCATAGTAGACTTCTCTTCTGCCTCAACGGCACTCTCTATCGTCTCTTGGGTACTATTTTCCATATGTCGTTCTCTTTGTATTGAAGTATAGCCGTGACCGTAAAAAGAGATTGTCATCTTTTAGCGGCAATCTAGT
>JALSPH010000157.1 GCA_026986055.1 Campylobacterales bacterium | reverse complement strand
TCGAATCTTTGCAGAAAGCTGTAAGAAATATTTAACGTCTGCTCATGGAGAGTCCGGCCAGGTGGCCGCTCGCCCATGCAAAATGGAGATTGTAACCTCCCCTATCGCCTACGATATCCAGAATCTCACCGGCAAAATATAGCCCGGGAATCTTCTTAGACTCCATCGTTTTGGAATCCACATCCTTGGTCAAAACACCGCCTCCTGCACACTCTGCATGTTTGAAACCATGGGTTTGAATGACACTGAAGCGCCAATCCGTAACGGTTGCCGCAATTTTTCTTAAAAGTTTCCGGTCGAGCTCGGCAACCGAAGCCGTAGGCTCGATATTCAAAAACTTAAGCATCTCTTTTGCAACTTTTGAATTCAAAAATGCCTGTAAAAGCTCTTGAGGCTTAATCCGGTAAGATCTCTTTGCCAATCTCTCAATAAGCGCCAATACCCCCTGTCTATCGTAACCGGGAAGCAGATGAAGCCCTACCGTCACGCTCTTACCCTTTGAGAGGGAGAGGGATGCTTCGGTAGAGATATCAAGAACCGAAAATCCAGATATTCCGTACCTGGTAAAGAGAAGATCCCCTCTGGTTCGTTTAGTCACTCTACCGTCGACATATAGCGTCAAACCGGCATCGACCTTTACCCCTGCAACCCTCTCTTGCAATCGCCCGGCCAAATGCAGCCCGACAAGCGTCGGGTATGGTTCGACAACCTCATGCCCAAGCTCTTTTGCAAACCTCAAGCCATCCAAGCTCCCTCCAAGCTGAGGCGCTGCTGCAGAGCCGGTTGCCAAAAGAACTATGTCGTAGTACTTAGTTTCATCTTCAAACCTTACGACAAATCCATTAGTATCTTTGCCGATTCCGACTACTCTTTTTTCGGTAAAAATTTTGACACCGACTCTTAAAGCCTCTCTGCGCATGGCAGCCTGAACAGATTTCGCCTCGTTACTTAGGGGGTAAACCCTCCCGTCACTCTTTACATCCAGTATGAGCGCCATATCTTCGCAAAATCGCTCGAAAGCCTTATAGTCGAAACGCTTCAATGCCGGTGTTACAAATGAGGGATCTTCTCCATGGTAGTGTTCGGCTGAAAGGTTGGTGTTGGAGATGTTGCAACGGCCGTTTCCGGAGGCCAAAATCTTCTTTCCTACCTCACTGTTTTGTTCATATAAATCTATATGAAGACCTTTTCCGCCGGCCGTCAAAGCGGCCATAAGACCGGCCGCCCCTCCCCCTATTATGGCTATCTTCATCAGATGAACTTTAAAATCTCTTCTTCTATCTTCTCTTTATCTATCACAGTTTTATGGATTATCGGTTTTTCAAAAAGCTCCGCTATCGCTTTTGGAACCTCAACGCCGTAGTTTTCACTTATCCACTCCAGAGCCTCTTGGTCCCTTTCCGCTTTGTGACCCAACGCTTCACAAACCGTGGGGCTGAACTTCGTCCACTCCGCAGTAGAGTATATGATGGTTTTAAGACTCTTCTTTCGCAGCCTGTTGTAGGCTTTGAAACAGGTAGCCGTGTGGGGGTCCATTATGTACCCCTTCTTGGCATACTCGGCTATCACCTCTTTACCCTCTTCATCGCTACTGAAGCTTGCATCGAAATCTTCACGCAGCATCTGAAGCTCTTCTGAAGCAAGCTCGTATCTTCCGCTTTCGTTAAGCCTCTCCATCAGTGCTTTCGTACGTTCGGGACCGAACTTGTCAAAAAGTACTCGTTCGACATTTGAAGATTTGAGTATATCCATAGCCGGAGAGGTGGTCTGCACCAAAGATTTGTCTGTCAAATCGTACTTACCTTCGGTTATGAGTTCAGTTAGGATGTTGTTTATGTTCGAGGCTATCAAAATCTTCTCTACGGGAAGTCCCATCTTCTTGGCGTAGTAGCCTCCAAGTGCATTTCCGAAGTTTCCGCTCGGCACTACGAGGTAAACCCTCTCTCCGAGTGAGACTTCACCTCTGCTTACAAGCTTTAAATAGCTGTAGATATGGTAGATGATCTGAAATATTATACGCCCGAAATTGACGGAGTTTGCAGCGGAGAGCTCCGTATGGCTCTCTTTGAGTTTTGCCTTGAAACTCTCGCTTGAGAGCAGACTTTTCAGTGCATTTTGCGCATCGTCGAAGTTTCCGTGTATGCCTATGACTTTCTCGTTTTTCGCATCTTCTGTGACCATCTGAAGACGCTGTACGTCACTCGTACCGCCGTCCGGGTAGAGACACGCCACTTTCACGGATGGAGCATCTTTGAAACTCTCCAGTGTCGCTGGTCCAGTATCTCCACTGGTTGCCGCCATTATCAGATACTTTTCGCCTCTTTTTTCGGCAAGCTTTGAAAGAATGTAACCGAATGGTTGAAGAGCCATATCTTTGAAGGCTCTCGTAGGGCCGTGCCAAAGTTCACTGACAAAAGCGTCATCTTCGACTTTGGTCAAAGGGACAGGCTCTTTCGGGTTGTCGAAAAGATCGTAACGATTAAGTGCTTCGTTCAAATCACTTTCGTCGATATCTACGTCGAACTTCTCAAAAAGTGCTCTACAAAGCTCTTTATAGCTGCTTTGTGTATGTTTTTGGAAAAAATTGAAGTCAAGTTCAGGCAACTCTTTGGGAACGTAGAGCCCGCCGAAACTTGCA
>JALSPH010000156.1 GCA_026986055.1 Campylobacterales bacterium | reverse complement strand
ACCGAGAGTTTTCCCTCCGTTATCGTACCGGTTTTGTCGAAGCAGATAACATCTATATCTTTCAGGGTCTCGAAAGCCTGGCGGTTTCGAACCAGTATACCGTTTCTGGCTGCCATCGATGTGGAGATGGCTACTACAAGAGGTACTGCGAGCCCGAGAGCGTGGGGGCAGGCTATGATAAGAACGGTAACTGTACGCAGTACGGCATCCATCGGTGAAGCAACGGCCGCCCAGACTGCGAATGTGCTCGCACCCGTCGCGGTCGCGGCATAGAAGAGCCATGCTGCCGCCCTGTTTGCAAGGTCTTGAGTTTTGGAGCGGCTCTGTTGAGCCTCTTTGACCAGGTCGATCACCTGGGAGAGATAACTCTCTTCCCCACTTTTGGTGATCTCTATACGGAGAGCTCCATCTATATTTGTACTTCCCATGAAGACTTCGCTCCCCCGTTTTTTGTAGACAGGCTTCGACTCGCCTGTCAGGAAAGCTTCGTCGGTCATGCTTTCACCTTCGAGAACTTTTCCGTCTGCAGGAACCTTTTCGCCGGGGCGGACAAGTATAATGTCTCCTTTTTCGAGTTCATCCACGCCAACCTCTTCAAGTTGACCGTCGGGCTTGATCCTCATAGCGGTTTTCGGCATCATTTTTACAAGCTCTTCGAGAGCATTGGCAGCTCCGAGAACACTTTTGGCTTCTATATAGTGTCCTATCAACATAATGTCTATAAGTGTCGCAAGCTCCCAGAAGAACTCTTTGCCTCCCGGCATGACCAGCGTCATGGCCGAGTAGAAGTAGGCAACGCTTATGGCCATCGAAATAAGTGTCATCATGCCGGGTTTGCGAGACTTGATCTCGTCGACCATCATCGTAAGAAATGGTTTGCCGCCGTAAATGAATATGAACGTAGCCAGTACGAATATAATGGCTTCTCTGTAAGGGACTTCCAGCGTAAATCCGAACCATTGCTGGATCATAGGAGATAACAGGAGAATCGGGACCGTTACGATCACCGAGACTATGAAGCGCCGCTTCATATCTTCCATATGGTGCAGATGGCCCATTGCTGAGTGGTCGTGACCCTTATGCTCTTTATGGCCTTTATGATCCTCATGCTCTGTATGACCGCTACGGTTTTGTGGTCGATGGGAGCGTTCGGCTTTGGCATCCTCTTTTAAATTGTGTTGAAGCTTATGGTGTTCATGACTCATTCTCTGCTCCTCTGTAAAGCTTTGAACATTATATAGGTCAAACGTGCAACGCTTGTGTAAAGTTTCATGCAGTATAACGATGATTTAAACTTTTGTTCACTACAATAGTTAACAAAAAACAAAAAGGATCTATAGTGGATATGAGTCAAATACTCCAAATAGGTGCACAATTGATACAAGGTAACAGCGACGATGCAACTACAGGGCTGGATATAGGAGATATCGCTTCCGCTCTTGGGCGTGTGGTAGGCGGTTCCGACGGAATAGACGTCAAATCTCTCGTATCCGCCTTTGCGGAGGGCGGTTTTTCGGATCTTGTCTCTTCATGGATATCGAGCGGCTCGAATGCCTCTATAAGCGGTGACGCTGTAGAGAAGGTTTTGGGAAGCGACAAAATTTCCGAATTCGCTTCCGAACTTGGGATAGGAACCGAGAGTGCAAAACAGGCCCTATCCGATGCCCTCCCCGCCATAGTCGACAAAGTAACCGACCAGGATAACTCTCTTGCAGAAGATCTTATGAAAAATATGGGCGGTATCGGCGGAGTGATGAAGAGCTTTGGATTTTAGTTTTTCAAAAGTCCCTTCAACTCTTTCAATGTACGGGTGTTGATAAGGTCACTCTTCTCGATCCACCCTCGTCGCGCCTGGTTTATGCCGTACTCCATGAAGCGGAGGCTCATAGGGTCGTGGGCATCGGTAGCGACGGAGAGTTTCACTCCCTCCTCCTTGGCCTCCTTCGCATAGATGTCGTTTATATCGAGACGCTCCGGCTGGGCGTTTATCTCAAGGTATACAGATTCGTTTTTGCATGCTCTGAAAAGTTCCGACATATCTATTTCGTAGGCGTTTCTATGGCCTATTATGCGGCCGGTAGGGTGTGCCAGAATGTTTAAATAGGGGTTTTGCATCGCTTTTATGACCCGTTTTGTCTGCTCTTTCTTTGATAGATTGAATTTGTAGTGGACTGCCCCCAGGACCAGATCTAGCTCTTTGAGCACCGAGTCGGGAAGGTCGAGAGTTCCATCTTCGAGTATATCGCACTCCAACCCCTTCAAAATCGTTATACCGTCAATTTCTTCGTTCAGCTTATCTATAAGCTCCATCTGCTCTCTCAGCCGTTTTTCGTCAAGCCCGTTTGCTACGCTAAGATGGCGTGAGTGATCCGTAACGGCTATATATTCGTAGCCAAGCTTTTTCGCCGCTTTTGCCATCGTCTTTATCGAGGCGTGGCCGTCCGTCCAACTAGAGTGGGTATGGAGATCTCCTTTAATATCTTCAAGTTTCACCAGTTTTGGTAGTTTCAAAGAGATTGCAGCCTCTACCTCTCCCCGATCTTCACGAAGTTCCGGCTCTATGTACTGCATCCCCATAAGTTTGTAAAGCTCCTCTTCGCTCTCTCCTCCAAGCCGTTTTTGGCCCTCAAAAACACCATATTCGTTTATCTTC
>JALSPH010000155.1 GCA_026986055.1 Campylobacterales bacterium | reverse complement strand
AAGCCGGCTACATGGGAGCATCCGCTTTCAGGGACAATGTAAACAGGCTTACGGATGTAAGGAAGATGAGGGAGGCTATAGAGAGCTTTTTCGATCCTTCCAATCTTCTTGTTTCGCAAAGAGTCTCTTAAGAGCGGTCAATCTTTAGCCGCGTTTGCCTTGAAGGCTTCGTAAGCGTCGGGGTGGTTCTCTTTTAGGAAATGGTCCAGTTGTCTTTTGTTCGATTCGTATAGTGATGTAAAGCTCTGCGGATCTTCAATCCTCTCTTCCGAAAATGTGTCGAGCAGAAGATTGCTGCTGCCGACTACCAGAAGATACTGCTTGGAGTTGAACTCCAGCAACAGAAGTCTGTTCTCTCTATCCAGCGGTTTTTGATAACGGATGATAGCCCCTTCAAAAGGTGCACCTTTGCCGGTAATATTAGGCATCAGCCAGTTACCGCCTGCCATAGTGCCAAATTTTTTCCTTTTGACGAACCATAGGAGCAGCAGTAGAAGGAGCAATATTCCAAGAACGCTCCAGTACCTCCACCCGGGCAGAGTATCCGACTCTTTAAGCGTACCAAGCTCTCTTTTTTCGACGCTTCGGCTCGAAACGGCGGCAGGTAGGGGTACCTCGGTAGTTTGTGAGCCGATACTCTGAACAGGCGTTATTCTTAGTCTCAGCCCGAAGCCGTCTATGGTTTTGGAGGCTTCTACATTGAGTCGATCTTTTGCGGGAGAGATTTTGATAATAGCACCGCTCTTTCCCGAACCTGTAACGCTTATGGACTCCACAATGGCGTTTTGCAACTCTTTTCTGAAAGGCTTCAGCACCTGCACGTCGGTCAATCTTATAAGCAGCGTACCATCCTCTGCCGCACTCTTTTTTACGGAGCCGTTGAATGGTGCGTCGAAAGATAGCATCAGATCGACCCTCTTCTCTCTTTCGTAGATATTCTGGTTCAACAAAGAGGCTGCAAAAAGAGCGTTAACCGCCAATATCAAAACTATAAAGCTTCTCACGTTCACCTCTCTTTGGAGAGATAGTAGAGTACCGCATCCGCATCTAAGATCTCGTTTATGCGGATTGCAAGGTTCTGTTCGTAAACCATCACTTCCCCCCGTCCTATGATACGGCCGTTGACATATGTCTCCACACTCTCACCTGCCGGTTTGTTAAGGTCAATTACGGAGCCGACACCCAGGTGCAGTATCTCTTCCAGAGTAAGTTCCGTCTCTCCCAAAAATGCGGTTATCTCTACCTCTATATCGAGGAGTCGTTCGAAATCGAAGGGTAGTACCTCTTTTTTATCTTTTGTCTCCAGCTCAGCCATCCACACCCTTTATCTGTATTGCAAGACAGCGGTTGCCAACCTTGTACAAAAAGGTTTTTAAACCATCTTCAAGAGTCTTGACCCCTTCGAAAACAGGTGTCTCTATGGAGCACTCCATGCCTTT
Source organism: Campylobacterales bacterium (assembly GCA_026986055.1). GTDB lineage: Bacteria > Campylobacterota > Campylobacteria > Campylobacterales > Hydrogenimonadaceae > Hydrogenimonas. The sequence goes on along the minus strand of JALSPH010000155.1, from coordinate 1,223 downwards.
GTCGCTTACTAACATTTTGGAGTGTCCTACGATAAAGTTCGCAAGTTCCGCAACTAAATCCTCCATCGCCTCATCATCCGGATTCTTTTCAAAAAGTAGAATTTCCGACACCGTTTTTATAGTCGGCCTCTGTATCCATAAGTACGCATAACCGCTCTTGTTCAAATAAGTGAACTCTATTTTAGCGACATAACCCTTCTGTCTGGGTCTATGCTTGCAATACTCTATTTCTATACCGAGACTATCTTTGAAAACATCATGAACAGATTTTTGTAAAATCTCAACCACGCTACCACCTCGCTTTAAATGCTTTTCGATTATAGGATAAAAAATTTGAATTAACGATTAATGATATATCGGCTATTTATGAGTATTACTGTATAATTTCAGGTTTTCTTCCGGGCTAAAACCGGGAGTGTTGGAAAGGAAACATGGAAATAGAGCTGCTCTTTACCGGACTCTTTATAGGGGTGCTCTCCGGCTTTTTTGGAATAGGCGGAGGTACGATACTTATACCTATGCTTTTGATGATGGGTTACGATATAAAGAGTGCCGTAGGTATATCGGTGACTCAGATGGTATTCAGCTCCCTGTACGGCTCATGGCTGAACCATAAAAAGGGTTTTTTGAACCTTAAAGAGGGTCTTGTCATAGGAGCGGGAGGTTTTTTGGGGGCTCTTGGAAGCGGCTGGCTTGTCAGTGCCGTCGATGAACTGGTTTTGGAGAGTATGTTTCTTTCGGTAATTCTTTTTGCACTCTACCGCTTCTTCAAAGCACCCGAATATGTAGAATCTAAAAATGGCCATGAGTTGTCGGCTGCCGTTCTTGTCGCAGTGGGTGCGGCAATAGGTCTCTTTTCCATATCGATGGGCATAGGCGGTTCGATACTGCTGACGCCTATACTTGTGGGGCTTTTGCACTACCCGCTTAAAAGGGCGGTTTCTGCAGGCCTATTTTTCGTAGTTTTTTCGTCGATTTCAGGCTTTATAAGCCTCTCTTTGGCCGGCCATGTCGACTACCTGCATGGGGTCATGGTAGGAGTTGCATCTTTAGTTGGAGTATATTTTGGTATAAGGCTCAGTGCGGTTACCGGTCACAAGAGACATAAGAGCGCATTGATTGTGCTATATATAGTAATATTTGGTTTGATGTTTAAAAAAGTGATAGGAGTATAGTTTAGTTGGAAAAGATCAAAATTTTTGGTGCACGCGAAAACAACCTAA
>JALSPH010000154.1 GCA_026986055.1 Campylobacterales bacterium | reverse complement strand
TATCATAAAATCGGCAAAACCCACCGCTTTTGAAAGTGAAAAGCAAATAATGTTCCAAAAAAGTGGGTAGTGGGTAGTTATGTGTTATGAGCGGGTTGGATCAATCAATAACCAATAACCAATAACTAATGACTAATGACTAATGACTAATGACTAATGACTATCGTCTATTGACTATCGACTATCGACAAAAAAATAAAAAAATTTCAAAAAAGGGGTAAACACTTTTTTAAATGTGCCGATACTACCTTTGAAGGCATTGGCCGGCAGGTAAAACGAAATTTTGAAAAGTCCCCCCTTTTTCATCGATTCAGTTCCCTTTCTTTTTTGTATAAGCCCCAAACCTGCCGGGCCGATGCCGATCTGGAGCTTTAGATATGAAAAGAGCACCCTCACTTTCAAAACCCTTTTTAAAACCCAATCTATCGGAGCTACAAAAGAGTGCTTCAACAAATAAGCGTCGATTAATTTACAATTTACAATTTTTTGGATATAATCGCCCTTACTCTCACGCAAGGAGTTTTGCTCACTATGACTGCAAAAGAGCTCAATCAAGCACTTGAAAAACTGTTCGAAGAACACAAAAACGAAAAGTATATAACCTACGAAAAGATTGTAGAGATTTTTGAAAAACAGCCTACACTGGCTCAAGCCAAGAACGTGCTGAAACTTTCGAAAAAACATGGCATCAAGATCATAACCTCAAGCGAACGCGCCATGCTTCTGAACATAGAAGAGGCGGAGAAGCGGGAGTCCGAGAGACAAAAGCTCAGCGACGACACTCTTGAAGATGAGTTCGACTTCACAAGAGAGAAAGAGCTTCTGGAGTGGTCTCGAAGCGACTCGCCCGTCAGGATGTATCTCAGAGAGATGGGACAGATTCCTCTTCTTACGAAAGAGGAGGAGATCGAGATCAGCAAGAAGATCGAGATGGGTGAAGATATCATTCTCGACGCTATCTGCTCGGTTCCATACCTTATAGACTTCATACTCGATTACAAAGAGCCGCTTATCAATCGCGAAAGAAGAGTAAAAGAGCTCTTCAAAAGTTTCGAAGAGAGCGACTCTGACGACGCAGACGACGAGAGCGAAAGCGAAAAGAAGACATCCAAAGACAGCAAAAGAGTCAAAAAAGTGATAGAGACTTTCAAAGCGCTTGAAAAGGCGAAGAAAGATTGGATGAAGACTCTTGCCAAAGCGCCCGCCGAAGATGCGAGCGAAGAGGAGAAGTTCCACTACCAGCTCGTTCTCTCTTTCAAAAAGAAGATTCTAAAAGAGCGCCTTTTAGATCTTGGCCCGACTTCCAAGCTCATAAACGAGCTTGTAAAGGCTATGGAGACGGCACTTAAGAGTGACGAAGGGTTCGACAAAGAGCTAAAAAGGCTCGAGTATCGCCTGCCGCTTTTCAACGAGCAGCTCAAAGAGAACCATCGCAAAATTCTCGAAAATATCGTAAACATGAGCAAAGAGGAGATAGCGGCTGCCGTACCGGAAGCTACGATGGTAAGTACATACCTTCAGATCAAGAAGCTTTTTCAGACCAAAGAGGCGAGTAAAGATAGCTTCAACCTCGACCCTGAGAAACTTCAGGAGATTTTAGAGCAGATAAAACGGGGTAAAAAGATCTCCGAAGAGGCGAAAACCAGAATGGCCAAGTCCAACCTCAGACTCGTCGTCTCCATAGCGAAACGTTACACCAACCGCGGCCTTCCGTTCCTCGACCTTATACAGGAAGGAAACATAGGGCTTATGAAGGCGGTGGACAAGTTCGAATACAAAAAGGGGTACAAATTCTCGACATACGCTACCTGGTGGATCAGGCAAGCCATCAGCCGTGCCATAGCGGACCAGGCAAGGACTATTCGTATCCCTATACACATGATAGAGACTATAAACAGAATAAACAAGATAATGCGAAAGCACCTCCAAGAGACAGGAAAAGAGCCGGATGTAGAGACGATAGCCAAAGATGTCGGCCTCAGCGTGGACAAGGTAAAAAATGTCATCAAGATTACAAAAGAGCCGGTAAGCTTAGAGGCTCCGGTCGGAAGCGAAGAGGATGGCAGATTTGGAGACTTCATAGAGGACAAGAGCACGGTAAGCCCGATAGACTCTGTCATGAAAGAGGACCTGAAGCAGCAGATAGACGACGTCCTCGACCAACTCAACGAGAGGGAAAAAGCCGTTATATGCATGCGCTTTGGATTGATGCAGGATGAGAGCGACAGAACCCTCGAAGAGATCGGAAAAGAGCTGAACGTCACAAGAGAGAGGGTAAGGCAGATCGAGAGCAGCGCCATCAAAAAGCTCAAACACCCCAAAGTGGGACGTAAACTGAAAAACTATATTGAAGAGTGATGGAATTTTTAGAGAAGTGGATAGAGTACGACTACAATCCATGGATCCTTTTCGACAGTAACGGAAGGGTCAAAACACTAAACCAGGAGGCGCAGTTTCTCCTGGCTGAAGTGACGGTAAAAGAGGTTTTCGACCTCGCCGTCGCATACGCAAACATCTCCTACGGCTTCAAAACTACGATGCTCGACCTTAACTTCGGAAGATACGAGTTTTTCGGCATAATGGTGGGCTACGAAGACAACGACACGATAGCTATACGCCTCTACCAAAAACCGCCTGAACGCATAAGCAACCCCCATCTTGAAGATATGAGC
>JALSPH010000153.1 GCA_026986055.1 Campylobacterales bacterium | reverse complement strand
GGCTCATAGGGGGCTCGGATGAGAATAGAAAGAGTGGTTTTGAGAGTGTGTGGCTCACATATATGTTAAATCTGTAGAAGTCGAGTTCGTAACCTATATGAAGGTCAAGATATGGATTTATCGGGTTGGAGCCTCCGAAATAGATCTCTGAGGGAAGGATTTTGAAATGTTTGTCCGCAGCATCTATGGAGCCTTCGGTAATCTTTACCATGCCCAAAATTCCAAAGGGCTTGCCGGACTCTTTCCAAAGCGTAATATCTGGTATGAAGTCGGCACTCACTTCCGGAATTTCGTACTTCAAAGGTTTTTTCGAGTAGATATGTATGTTTAGAGCCTTTCTTGTACGGCTGGGCTCTTTTATATCTTGAATAATGACGATATCCTCATCTTCAACCCTAAAATCTTTTTTGGGACGATATGTGATAAGTGCATCTTTTACGAATATCTCGCCCTCTGCCTCCATCATCTTCTCGTTTATGAAGGCGCTTATATCCACATCCGCTTCGATACTCCCCTCTACCCCTTTGTAATGCGCGTTTTTACCTCTTAGTGAAAAAGAGCCTCTTTTATGTTTCAACTCATAAAGCCCTCTGGCGCTCAAACTATCCAGAATCGCCAACTCATCTACATATATCGTAAGATTTTCGTCCACTCTGAACGAGGAGGGCCTCTTTTGCTCGAAACGCCTATCTTTGAAGCCTACCGTATAACTATCAACCTTTATGAGATTTTTTTCAAACGACCCTGCGAGTTTCGAGTCGAGACCGTAGTAGATATGCTGCGAGTCGGTCTCTACAAGATACCACGGTATTTCGGTTATGTATCTCAAAGATATATCTTCGCCCAAAGAGAGGTGAAATCTGCTCTTGATCTCTGCATCTATCATAGGGTCGGTGGTTATGTTGAAATCTCTCATCAGTTGATGCAGAGAGTCTATATGCCCAACGAAGTCGATATCTGCTCTTCCCTCTTCCGTAACTCTTCCGTCTGCTTCAAGCACTAAAGATCCAATGTCGGCCCACCCGTTCAAAGAGCCTCTCTTTTCAAAAAGGGTCAGTGTGGCTTTGGAAGATATCAGGTTGAAAATCTTCTTCTCGCCGGAGAGGTATATGAACGTTACTATATCGGAAACGAGCGGATCGGGAAGGCTCTCCCAAATTCCTCCTCTTCTCTCTTTGGGTTTGACTTCAGAGCGCATAAGAAGACTCTTTTTTGTCACTTCGAAATAGCTTTTGGCCATGGAGTAGTTTCCGTCTACTTTCAGGACACCCTCGGCCGAGGGTTCCGGCAAAAGACGGGCGGTAGCGTTCGCTTCAGCCTCTATATACTGGTTCGAAAAGATTTGCGGAAGATTCTCTATGTAATCTATTTTATGAGGTTTCGCATGGAGGTTGAGGGCGAACTCTTCGTAGTCGCTGCTGTAGAGACTCAAAAGATAGGGTCCGGCATAGGTATCGGCCATAAAGATCGTTTTGTCTCCCGCCGCATCTATGTCGAATTTTTTAAAAGGGAGTCTGTGCAGACTCTTTACAATCGCGCCCCTGCTCTTTAACGCGTAGGCTCCAAATAGGGTAACGACCGCACTTTGCTCCATCTTCGCTTCCAAGATTGTGGTCGAAAGGTCGTAAGATGCTTTCGCTTTTAAATATCTCTCTTTCAAAAGATACTCTCCACTCAATCTAATTTTCGAGAGCGAAACGTTCACATCTCTAACCGAAAGAGGCTCTTTCAAAGTTGTCGATACTCTTAAAGAGCTCTGATCGAGTCTAAGCTGTACCGGGTAGCGTTCAGGAGCGTTTTCGAGGTAGGGGCTAAGCTTTTGCAAATACCCCTTTGCCACTGAGAGATCCCCCTCGGCTTTTAGTATCGTATTCTTAAATGTACCCCGCATACCGGCTCTACCGTATTCGGTATCTATATCTGCCAAAATCTTCTCTATCGAGACTCCATTTTGGCTCAAAGTTATGTTTTTGGCAGCGGCATCGAAATTTACGAGAGGTTTCGTGTAGACCACTCCTTTCTTAAGCTCCATATTGGAGATGACAAGAGGAGGCAGCACCATACCGCTCTTGCTGCCGCTCTTTTCATCCTCTTTTTCGAACCTTTCCGGATAGAGTTTCAAACCGTAAACATCTACGCTATCGAGAGTGGGATTGAGGCTTATGAGCGACAAGAGAGAGTAGCTGACCTTAACCCTTTCTATGAAAATGGAGTCTTTGTACTTGAAGCCGTATAGCTTCAAGCCGTAGGGCAAAGAGCCCTCCACCTGTTTGATAGTTGCGCCGCTTCCTTGTAGGCTTTTTTCAAGAATCAGCCGGAGGGTCTCAGGGTGTGCAGTTATGTAAAAAAGGGTGCCTAAAATTATAAGAAGAGCTTGTAAAAAAGTGGCGAAGCTTCTGTAAAGATCACCCATCAGAAGAGCTCTCCTATATGAAAATGGAGTCTGTAGCTGGTGAGATCCTGAGCGTTGAATCCAAGGTCGAACGCTATTGGGCCTATGGGAGTCATATATCTGATGCCGGGACCTATGCTCATATAGGCTCTTTTGAAGTCGGGAACCGACTCTTGTCCTACATAAGTGACGTCGCTAAATAGCACTCCGCGGAAATCACCCGGCAGATCGAACCTGTATTCGACACTTCCTTCGGTTATGCTGAAAGCTCCTACAGGGTTTCCA
>JALSPH010000152.1 GCA_026986055.1 Campylobacterales bacterium | reverse complement strand
GAAAAAGATCGAGACGGCAATGGATGAGGTACAAAAAGCCGAACTTCAAAACGAACTGTCCGCAAAGGAGCTCGAGAGCAGTTATCTTGGCAGAATAGGTAAAGCTATAGAGCCGGTTTTCGAACCATTGGGATTTGACTGGCGAGTATCGGTCGCTACTCTTACCGGACTTGCGGCAAAAGAGGTGGTGGTTTCTACGTTAGCAACCCTATATGCGGTGGGAGAGGCGGATGAGCAGAGTAGTACGCTGATAGAGAGGCTGAGGGAGAACGTATCGTTCAAAGCCGCTATCGCTCTTATAGTTATCATCATGATCTACTCTCCATGTATCGCCGCTATGAGTACCTTTTGGGCCGAAGTACCGCAGTGGGCATGGCGTGGCTTCTACCTCGTCTACCCCAACGTCCTGGCATGGCTGGCTGCGTTTGGGGTTTACTCGCTACTGGGAGTGATGGGCTTTTAAACTACTCTCTTCTCAAAATGTTGTAAGAGAGTAGGTGGGGTTGAGTGTTTTGGCAATTGTTGTATGTATTTCGAAAAGGGTTTTGGCGTCGATCTCTCCAATCTTTTTGATGAAACGCTCATCGGAGAAGTTTTTGACCTGAAAACAGTCTGCTGCAGATATTTTAGAGAGACCGTTGGCAGGCTTAGGGTCTATCTTTTGCATCCATGGGTACTCACCGTAACTATTTTTCCAATCGGTAATAGGTACTACGGTTTTTAGTGGCAGCCTACCTATAGCGTTGTGACTGACTACAATTGCCGGTCTTAGTTTTGAGATCTCGCTCCCTTTTTGTGGATAGAAGCGGACCATCCAGATATCTCCCTGTTCAATATTCATGGATTTCACCGTCATCGCTGCCAATCTCAGCGGCCTCTTTGAGATACTTACCGTCTCCAAGAGCTTTCTCTGCACCTTTTTGCCACCTCTCTAACTCTTTCTGGCGAACATACTGGGCAATCGCTTCATTGTAGATAGTTGAGAAAGAGACTTGCATCTCATTTTTTAGACGCGAAACTCTCTCTTTCAGTTCAACCGGAATATTGAAAGTGACCTTTTCGGTCTTGTTGCCATCCAAAATGACCATAATTTTCTCCTTATATTTTTACCTTATTTTAACAAACGATATTTATATGGTCAAGTATGAATGTAGTAAAAAATAGCGGCAGTGTAGCAAGAAAATTGTATAGGAATGACTTTCACTTAGATAAAGCGCTTATTTGCTATACTCATAAGAAAATTACAAAGGTTTTAAAATGGAGTGCGAGTTCCCGACAATCAATGCCGATATAGATGAGATCAGGCAGATTTTCAGGGAGGTTGAAACGATAGCGGTCATCGGCCTCTCGCCCGACCCCTCCAAAGCGAGTCACAGAGTGGCGAAGTATCTGCAGGAGGCAGGATACAGAATTATTCCGGTCTATCCGAAAGAGGAGACGATACTGGGTCAGAAGGTCTACCGCTCTTTAAAAGAGATTCCGGAGCGAGTGGATATGGTAGATATCTTCAGGAAATCGGCAGCCGTAGGCCCTGTCGTGGAGGCTTCCATAGAGCGCGGAGACGTCAAAGTCGTATGGATGCAGGCAGGCATAGTCAACAACGAAGCGGCCGCTTTGGCAAAAGAGAGTGGTATGAGGGTGGTACAAAGCAGATGCGCTATGGTAGACCACAGGGAGCTTGTATGATAACTCTCGAGGATATAAAAAAAGCTCACTCACAGGTGCTGAAAGTCGCCGTAAAGACACCTTTTTCATACGCTCCCAAATTGAGTGAAGCGAGTGGGTACGAAGTATATTTGAAAAAAGAGAATCTTCAAAATACAGGCTCTTTCAAGATAAGAGGAGCTTTCAACAAAATAGCTTCACTCACCGAAGAGGAGCGCTCAAAGGGTGTAGTCGCGGCAAGTGCGGGCAACCACGCCCAAGGGGTCGCTCTGGCTTCAAAACATTTTGAAATCCCCGCTACCATCGTCATGCCCGAAACTACTCCTCTTACCAAGATAGACGGCGTGAAGTCATACGGTGCCGATGTCGTCCTTAGCGGAACCAACTACGATGAGGCTTACGCATACGGTGTAGATTACGCTGCAAGCGAAGGGCGAATCTTCGTCCACCCCTTCGCGGACGATGAAGTGATAGCGGGGCAGGGAACAATAGCCCTGGAGATTCTGGAAAACTGTAAAGATTTGGATGCGATTTTGGTTCCGGTAGGCGGCGGTGGACTCATAAGCGGTGTAGCGGTAGCCGTCAAAGCCCTCTCTCCTAAAACGAAGGTCATAGGAGTCGCAGCTTCGGGAGCTCCTGCGATGAAACTCTCATTCGATGCCAAAAAACCGATAGATACGGTGGAGGTGAGAACCATAGCCGACGGAATAGCCGTTAGAGATACATCCGAAAAGACGCTCAAGTATATTTTGAAGTATGTCGACGATATGATACTTGTGGATGATGAAGAGATCGCCAACGCTATTTTATACCTTCTGGAGAAACAGAAACTCGTCGTAGAGGGAGCGGGTGCGGTCGGAGTCGCTGCGCTTATACACGAAAAACTCTCTTTGAAGAAGGGGGCAAAAGTGGTCTCTCTTCTAAGCGGCGGAAACATAGACGTTACCATGCTTTCCGTTATAATAGAAAAGGGTCTTCTGAAATCATACAGAAAAATGAAGCTTGTAGTCACTTTGGTAGATAAACCCGGAAGTTTG
>JALSPH010000151.1 GCA_026986055.1 Campylobacterales bacterium | reverse complement strand
GTCGAAGTTGACAGATCCGATGCTTGCGCAGTTTTTGTCGAAGAGTATAGCTTTTGCGTGAAGCACCTTTCCTCTATGTAGAAGAACTTTAGCCCCGTTTTGGGAGAGTTCACGCAGGTAGCTGCCGCGCCCGATGTCGGAAATTTTGTGGTCGGAGTGCTCAGGTACTATGACCGTAACCTCTACGCCGCGATGGAGCGCTATCGTAAGTGCTTGCATGAAATCCTCGTTTAGTACGAAGTATGGAGTAACGATGCAAATCCGAGACTTTGCGCCGTATATGAGAGTCAAAAGAGCCTCTATGAGAGCTTCGGAAGGGGTGTCCGGACCGGATGGGATAACCTGTATCGCGGCTCTTCCAAACTCCCCTTCGGGAGGTTTGGCGATGACGGGCACGCTGTTTGTCGCAAAAGCCCAATCCATCTCGAATATTTGAGCGTAGAAGTGGGTCGCCTGACCCTCTATGGCGCATAGAAAATCTTTGTAGAAGACCCTCTTTTCATCTTTGCCGAAATATTGGCTGGATAGGTTCATGCCGCCCGTGAACATTTTGCGACTGTCGAAGATCAGTATCTTTCTGTGGTTTCTAAGGTTTATGAAGTTACGCAGAGGAAGCCTTAAAAAAGGCATGAAAAATGCAACATCTGCACCACTCTTTTTCAGTTCGTTAAGCGGACCGGAGAAGAGATATAGCCTAAGGGAGCCGATGGAGTCCAAAAGCAGTCTCACCCGGACTCCGGTAGCAGCTCTCTCTTTCAAAAGTTCGAGTAATGGACGGGTAGTTTCGTCCAAGACGAACTGGTATACGCATATATCTATCGACTCTTTTGCGTTTTTTATGGCACTCTCCAGCTCTTCGTAGACTCCAGAAGGTGAGTCTATGAGGGAGAAGCTGTTGTTCTGGGTGGAGGGAGGAATCCCGTCGGCTAGCAGCACCTTCTCGACAGACTCCATCTTCTCTTCTACTGCGGGTTCGAGCGGTTTGAGGGAGAATTTGAACTTCTGGTAACGTTTGATAAGTTTACGATGCCCAAATAGAAAATAGAAAGGAACTGCGATATATGGAAAGACGAATATCGCAAGCATCCATGCGATCATACTGCTTGGGGAGCGGCGCGTAGCTATCATGTGCAGGAGTGCACTTATGGCCAGAATCTCGCCGATAACCAAAAAGGTGTAGTAAAGAAGCGGCTGAATATCCATATAGGAGTCTCATTTTTTTACAAATTCTGCTAAAATTATAGTGTAATTATATGTTAAGACTCAAATACTATAATTTGGACAAAATTTATCTTATTAGAAGGATGAGTAGAAATGGGTATTCCACAACCGGCATTCTATATTTTCAAGTGCGAGCAGTCTTCGCCTCCGGGCATGCCTAAACCTAGTTGCGTTACGAACGAGAATAGAGATCTGTTCCAGTATCTGGCCCAAAAGCTTATGGAAAAAGGGATAATAGGAACGGTACAACCGGTCAGAACCGGGTGTCTTAACCGATGCAACTACGGTCCGGTCATGCTTGTAGAGCCTGGACATGTAATGTATACGGCGCTTACAAAAGAGAAGATAGACAGAATAATAGATGAGCATATAATAGGCGGTAAAGTCGTCGAAGAGTTCGTTATAGAGCATGAGGCGTGGGACGATCCTATAACTCCTGAACAGATGATGAAGATGACCGGAGCGCAATAACTATGCAGATAGAGATGCTCTACTCCAAAATCCACCGAGCTACGGTAACGGATGCGAACCTGAACTATGTAGGTTCCATCACTATCGACGAAGATCTGCTCGATGCCGCAAAAATGCGCGTCGGACAGAAGGTGGAGATACTGAACATAAACAATGGAGAGCGCTTCAGCACATATATCATAAAGGGTGAAAGAGGCAAAGGTGACATCTGCCTCAACGGTGCTGCCGCCAGAAAGGCGCACCAAGGGGACAAAATCATCATAGTCGCTTACGCATCCTACGACGAAAAGGAGCTTGAAAGCTACAAGCCGACCGTCGTTTTGATGAACGAAGATAGCAACACCATAGCTGCCGTTCATGAGGAGATATAGTGTTTGAAGGGCTGAATATGGGCGAGTTGGGCAAGATGCTCGAAGAGGTCCAGAAAAAAGCCAAAGAGCTTGAAGAAAAAAGCGAGTCTATAGAGCTTACCGCAAAAAGCGGCGGCGGCCTTGTGAAAGTTACCGCCAACGGAAAGGGTGAGATCATAGATATAGAGATAGACGACTCTCTTCTTGAAGATAAAGAGGCGCTCCAAATACTTCTCATCTCGGCCCTTAACGATGTTCTCAAAATGGTCGAAGATAACAAGAAGAGTGCCGCTTTGAGCATGATGGGTGGCATGAATCCATTCGCGGGAGGGGGCGGCAGCCCATCCTGATGGTCTCTATTCGGACCCTTCTTGCTCTCTCTCTTTTTGTCTACCCTCTTTTTGCCGAAAATGGAGGTTGCTTCAAATTTTTCCCAAACAGCTTCAAAGTGGTCGACGGCCACTCCTCTTACGCCGTATCCAAAAACAGATTTGTCTCGTTTAAGTGCCCTACAGGCAAAAAAGTTGTCTCAAAAGATAGATTCAAAGGCCTCTGCCTATTTGAAGATAGCGCACAAAACCCGCTTTATCTAAGCGATTTGAAACCACCGCTCTATATCTGTCCGGATAAAAGGGTTTTGAAAAGTCCCATTGAAAGCTACCC
>JALSPH010000150.1 GCA_026986055.1 Campylobacterales bacterium | reverse complement strand
TTCGAAGATATAAAAAAGAAGAGCCGTCTTCGGCCAGAAATAGCGTCCAAGCTTACCCACAACCCACCTTTGGAAAATTTACGCTCTTTTTTATCTATAAATATCTTAAACTATTTTTGCTTAAACAACGTCGTATAGAGATCTTCGAACTTCTTGTAAATCTGCCTGGCACGCTCTACCAGCTCTTTGTCGGTAAGCTTCGTAGGAGAGAGCTTTTCATACTTTCCTATCATAACTTCACACATCAGCTTTATACGCACCCTGTCGGCCTCGCCTATTGGGGGGTGGTTCGCAACATCCTCTATAAGGGCCAGATACCTCTCACCCTCTCTTATATAGTCGAGATACTTTTTAGCAACCTCGGTCTGCCTCATAACGGTGAAAGCCATTCTGTTGTAGTTGTCAAGTTCATAAGCCTCTTTGGCTATCTCGTAAGCTTCGTCGTAGTTGCCCATGAAGTAGTGCCATCTCGCCTCGAAAGCCTTTTCGTAAGATGGGTTCGTAAAAGCGAATATCGCCATAGCAGCCAACAAAGAGAGGGCTATAAGCAGGTAAGTGAGTCTAGATTGCATACTCAAGCATCCTTTTACGAATCATCTCTTTGGCCTCTTCGGTTTCCAAATCTTCTATATATATCGGCTCCGAGCAGAAAAAGTCGATAGTCCCAAACGGCATAGGTATAAGAAATTTGTCCCAGCTCTTTGCCTGCTTGTATTTTGTGGGGCGGTAGTTGAAGATGACGATAGGCGCTTTGCTCTTTTTGGCGATGGCTACGATTCCGTCTGAAAGCTCGTGTCTTGGTCCCTTGGGGCCGTCCGGGGTAATGGCCACGTCACCCCCCTCTTTTACCCTCTTTATAGCCTTTATCAAAGCCTTTGCGGCCCCTTTGCTCGAAGAGCCTCTTATAGCCCCTATACCGAAAAAGCGCATCGTCTGCGCTATCAGCTCCCCGTCGAAATGTTCGCTTATCATAACCTCGACGCGCCGATTCGGAGCGATCTTTTTGTAGATGAATGGGGCAAGCAGAAGTTCGGCGTGCCAGAAAGCTACGACTATCGGAGTATCGGGTATCTTACCCTCTATATGCCACCGCTTTCTGTTAGTAAGGTATAAGAAGTTTATTACCAGCCAGCCAAGAGGCGGCACCAAAATCAGAGAGAGCCTTCTTAAGAGTCTCTTACGCAACCACTCTTCCTACACTGCCGAGCCGGCTCGTTTCGACTATCTCAACCGGCACGATCTTTCCGAGAAGCTCTTCGCTCCCTTTTGCCTGAACCAGCCAGTTGTTGTCGGTTCTGCCCGCTACCATACCTCCGGGCTTCAACTCTTCGAAATAGACTTCATAAACCCTTCCCAAACGGTCGCTCTTCATCTCGTCGAGCATCTCGTTGTGGCGTGCTTGAAGCCTTGCAAGTCTCTCGGAGGCTACATCTTGCGGAACTTGGTTATCGTAATCTTTTGCGGGAGTAAGAGGCCTCGGGGAGTATTTGAAGCTGAAAACCTGCTCAAATCTAACACTCTCAAGAACCTCCATAGTATCTTCGAAATCCTCGTCGCTCTCCCCCGGAAAGCCTACGATTATATCGGTGCTTATCGAAAGATCCGGCACCATTTCGCGCAGCTTGGCCGCCCTCTCCAAAAACCACTCTTTAGAATAGCCCCGCTTCATCGCCTTCAAAATCTTCGTAGAGCCGCTTTGAAGAGGCATATGCATAGATTTACAGATCTTCGGGTTTTTGGCAAACTCCTCCAAAAACTCGTCATCCATATGAAGAGGGTGAGGAGAGGTAAACCTTATGCGCTCGACCCCTTCTATCTCACTGACCTCTCTTAAGAGCTGGGTAAAGCCCATCTTCGGGTGCTCACCGCTAAAACGCCTTCCGTAGTTGTTGACATTTTGGCCCAGCAGGAAAATCTCTTTTGCACCGCTCTTAGCAGCCTTTACAGCCTCTTTCACTATAAGCTCCGCGGGTATCGATATCTCCTCTCCGCGCGTATGGGGAACTATGCAGAAGCTGCACTGCTTGTCGCAACCGATGGAGATGTTTATGTAGGCTTTGTAAAGAGATGTCCTGAGCTCGCCGAAAGCGTACCGGCTCTCGTCGTACTCTATATCTACCTCTACCGCTTTGGGACGGTTGAGCACATCCCTTATCTTGCTGACGTTTCTGGCGCCCAGGACAAAGTCCACGACGGGTGCACGCTTTATGATCTCTTCACCGAGATGGCTGGCTGTACATCCGCATACGCCGATTTTGGCTTCCGGCTTTTTGATCTTTGCGAACTGCCCTATCTCGCTGAAGAGTTTGTTGACCGGTTTTTCACGCACGCTGCACGTATTTATGATGATAAGGTCGGCTTCAGAGGCGCTTGAAGCCTCCTCGTACCCCTCTTTTATGACAAGCTCCGCCATCATATGCTCGCTGTCGCGAACGTTCATGGCGCATCCGAGCGTCTCTATGAAAAACTTTTTCGCCACCTCTGAAACTCTTCTACTTCAGTATATGAACTTCATAAAGATAGTCGTTTTCGTTGAGTCCGAAACGAATCTCTCTGAAATAGACGCTGTACCCTTTTCCTTCGAAGTGCTCCACCATCTCCATCAAATCTTTATGGGAGTTCTCACGGTCGAAATAGAAAATCTTCTGCCCCTCTTTTTCGAGCTCTTTTTCTATCTTCTCTACTGTTATCGCTTTCGGCTTTGCGTTAAGTTCC
>JALSPH010000149.1 GCA_026986055.1 Campylobacterales bacterium | reverse complement strand
CCATGTAACATCTATCTTTTTTTGCTGAGTCAGAAGGCAGCCTCCCGCTCCAAAAGATAGAGTTGCAAGAAAGAGCACCGCTAAGATAACATTTCTCATTTAGTTCCTTTTCTTTTTTGAGTTGTATTGGTGATTATAGACTCTTTACTCTTAAATATCAGTATATGACTCTGCTTAGATAAAGAGCTTCCGGAGGTGCGAGAGGTGCATTGAAAAGCTTACGACCTTCCAGTTGCCTTTTTACGATATCTTCTTGCAAATCGCCTCTCATAACTTTGATTGCACTCTCTACCATCATTCTTACCTGCGCCCTTAAAAAGCCGTTTGCTTCAAATCTGATTATAGTGTAGTTTCCAAAGGTAAAAAGAGAAGTTTCGTATATGGTTCTGACCGTTGAGTTCGGGTCGCTTCCTCTTTTGTGGAAATGGACAAAGTCGTGCTCCCCCTTGAAAAGGTACAAAGCCGGGATCAGTTTTTCCGGTTCAAGGTCCGGCAAATGGCGGCAGTATGGAGCTTCAAAGGGTGTCGGTACCCTCTTTTTAAGAACATATCTGTAGATGCGCCTTTTGGCATCGAAACGGGCGTGGAACTCCGGCTCAACAGCGGTTATATGCTTAAACTGGATATGAGGTTTCAGAAGTCGGTTTAGAAGAGTAGAGACTCTTGGAACCTCTTTTTGCCAATGTTTTGGAAGATCGAAGTGGATGACCTGCCCGGTAGCGTGTACGCCTCTGTCCGTGCGCCCGCTGCCAACGGGGTAGGAGTCTATACCGAGCCTTTTGAAAGCGCTTTGGAGTGCACCGGATACGGTTTTTGAAGTGGTTGTCTGCGACTGAAAGCCGTAAAAGGCCGATCCATCGTAGGCTATGACGGCTTTTACCCTCATGCTAAAACCTGCGCTGGACTCTTTTGTAAAAAAGCACGACACCGACAGCCATAAAAAGCACAACGAAGAGTGCCGATGCAAAAGCACTCGTTTTGGCTATGGCTGAGACGATCCCGTAATATAGCGCCGTCGCTACCAAAATAGCGATGTATCCGTAATTTTTCTGGTACCGTGGATGGAGTATGCCGTATGCGAAGGCGATATATAAAGTGGCGATGGGAAAGAGGCTGATGGCAATGAATATGACCATATCTTTGAGGCGTTTTTTATCTTTCAGGGCAAGGCTCCAGTACTCTTTCAGATTTTGATAGGTAAACGGCTTGTATTGAGTCGTATCGTATATCTTCATCACTTTGTAGTCGATCTGGTTCACCTTATCCTTTTGGATGCTGTAGGCTCTTCCGTTGCTTAGCATAAGGCCTAGAACTCCATTTTCGTTTATGAACCTACCCATATCGGCTATCAGAATCTGCTCCTGAGAGGGTTTGGAGTTGTATAGTACGATATTATGGAGTGTGTTGCTCTCTTTATCTTTCGACTCCAAAAAGACGAGCCACTCGCCGAACTTCTGCCCGAACTGGCTCGCCTCTATATTCAAAACGGCATGCATACTCTTGTAGGCGATGAAGGACTTGGTTAGCTGTTTCGTTATGGGTATGAGTCCCAAAGAGAGCAGCATCAAAAGGGCCACAAGAAGAATAACGAGGGGGTAGAAAAAGTTAACTAACTTTGCCGGTGAGATTCCGAAAGAGAATAGGACGACACTCTCAAAATCGTTGGAGAGCTTGTTCAGAGTGAGTACCAAAGCGGCGAAAAAGGTTACGGGAAGAGTGTAGAAAAGAATTGTCGGTAGGGAGTATCCATACATAAGAAGCATCTCTCCGGCGCTCATCTGCGTAACTTCGGTCAGTTTGGCTATACGAACGAAAAGAATCAACGAACCGATGACTATGATCGGGAGGAATATCGAGAAGAAGATGCCGCTGAAGCTTCTTAAAAGATAATCGGAGGTTTTATGCATAGAGCATCCCCCACCACTTCATGAACTGATCGGAAAAGATATAGACTATCCATGTGCCGAGTGCCAAGAAAGGGACGAAGGGGACCATGTGGTTGCGTGCCGTAACTGCAGGAACTATGGCCAGAAGCGCCGAGACGTATATGGCCATGAGCACGAGTGGAAAACCGAGCATGGCTCCCATCGTAGCGGCGATGATTATATCTGCTTCGCCAAGTGCATCTTTTTTTATAAGACGCTTCACAATGTAGCCGAGTGCAAAAAACGAGACTCCCATGATCGCCCCATCTTTGAATCTGGTAAAGAGCATATCCATATAGAACGAGAGATCTTTCATATCTCCAAAGCCCCAGTCCCATCCCAAGATGAAAAGAGGCATCAAAAGTGCAAGACCAAGAGCGGTGAAGTTGAGTGAGTCGGGTACCGCGTAGTATTCAAAGTCTATGACCGATAAGGCCATAAGCAGAGCAAAGACAAGAGCGGTCACAAACCACTCGGCGCCCAGGCCAAGTTTCAGTGCCAAAAGAGCAAATATGAGACCCGTCAAAAGTTCTACGATCGGATATATGCGGCTTATAGGACTTTTGCAGTAGGCGCATTTTCCTTGTAAAATAAGCCACGAAAGAAGGGGAATGTTGTGCCACCACTTCAGTGCATTGTCGCATTTTGGGCAGTGTGAAGGAGGGAATGCGATGTTTTCACCTTTTGGAATTCTGACGATAAGCACATTCAAAAAAGAGCCTATCGCAAGCCCTGTAAAAAAAGCGAAAAGCAGTGACATCATATTCCTCCGAAGCGTCTTGTGCGCTGTTTGAACTCC
>JALSPH010000148.1 GCA_026986055.1 Campylobacterales bacterium | reverse complement strand
GGTCAGTGATGGCTTTGGATTCGGCTAAAAAGCTTGAAATCATCAAAAAATACGGAAGAGGTGAGGGCGATACGGGCTCTCCGGAAGTACAGGTAGCACTCCTTACGGAGCGTATAAAATATCTTACGGATCATCTTAAAGAGAATAAGAAAGATCACTCTTCAAGACTTGGACTTTTGAAACTTGTCGGACAGAGAAAACGTCTTCTTCGATACCTGAAAAGAAAGAATTACGACAGATATACATCTTTGATATCTTCTCTCGGCATAAGAGACAAGTAGTTTCCGGCCGGCTTTTGCCGGCTCTATCTACTCCCCCTTCGTTAATCTACGTTTACATCTTTATATATAAAAAAATTATCGATCATGTTACTATTCCATTCAATTTTGACGATCTATCATAGATAACATTATCAAGATCAAGGAGAGAAAGTGACCTCACTCATTAAGTTTTTTTCATTCGCTATGTTGATGGCATTTTTCATGGCCGGCTGTGGAGGAGGTGGCGGTGACGATACGGGCGGAACCTCCGGAGCTTCCATTAGAGGCTATTTCGTGGACAGTCCCGTAAAAGGTTTGGAGTATAGCGGAGAGATGGGGAGTCATGGAGTTACGGATAGCGATGGAGGGTTCAATTTCTATGACGGAGAGAAGGTGACGTTCAAGGTCGGATCGGTTGTATTGGGATCTGTGAAAATGGAGGCTTCCAAAAATGTCGTCACACCCGTCACTATACTATCCTACGGTACCGGAACAGAGGTTACTGCCGGAAACAAGAGGGTGATAGGTATCGTAAGATTTTTGATGAGTGTAGACGAAGATGGAAGTTACAGAACCATCAATATAAGCGATAAGATGCGTAAAAAGCTTGCCGGCAAACCTCCCTTGAATCTTGAGAGCATAGATGTTTCGGAAGGTGTTTTAGCAGCATATCTTGATAAAAGCAGCGATGAGATCGTTTCACAAAGAGAAGCGTTCGACCATCTGAAAGAGACTCTTGAAGATTTGGGAGAGGTTGTCGACGATACACCACCGTCCGGCGGGAGTACGACTTCCGGAGAGTATGCACTTCTTGCATGGAACGATCTTGGTATGCACTGCATGGATGGAAAAGATTACTCCATCTTCTCCATACTTCCGCCCTACAACAATCTGGTGGCGCAACTTGTCAAAAAGGGTTCTACTCCCGAAATGGTCACTTCCGGAGTCACATTGACATATGAGGCCGTCCCTTCGTTTGACGGCAAATGGAACACGACCAGCGTGACCAAGACAAACTTCTGGAACTTTGTAGAGAAGCTTTTCGGAGTTGCGCTTGATGATGACGTCGGTCTGGCAGGCTCCCACGTGCAGGACAAGACACAAAGGCCGCTTCGTTACGACTTGGAGCATGAGTGGTGGACGGCCGAAGGTATACCGACGGCTCCCAGAAACGATGACGGCAGTTACAACAGGTACCCGATGGTCAAGGTTACGGCGAAGGACTCTACAGGAAAGGTACTGGCCGAAGCCGTAACGGTTCTGCCGGTTAGCGACGAGATAGATTGTAAAACATGTCACGGTTCGAATAGAAATGCAGATGCAAAGCCGCAAAAAGGGTGGGCAAACCTGAGTGATGAAGAGAAAGATTTCAAAACCAATATATTAAGAGTGCACGACCAGAAACATCCAAATGCCGTAAACGACCATTTCGGATCTCTCTCTGCCAAAGGGTGGGTTTACGACAAAGCGGGATTGGAAGCAACCGCAAATGGAGGAACCCCCGTTCTTTGTGCCGCATGTCACAAGAGTAACGCACTTCCGGGTACCGGAGTGGACAACATAGTCTCCCTAACAACGGCACTTCACAGAAAACATGCCGATGTTACCGACCCGTCTACAGGGAAGAGGCTCGACGATATAGGGAGCAGAGACGCCTGCTATAAGTGCCATCCGGGTGCTACCACCGAGTGCCTTCGCGGCGCGATGGGCAAGGCGAAAGAGAGCGACGGAACCAACAAGATACAGTGCCAAAGTTGTCATGGCGGTATGAGTGCCGTCGGTCGAAGCGACCGTGAAGGGTGGCTGGATCTTCCCAACTGCCAGAGCTGTCACCAAAACGGTGAGCGCTATACGGAAGCGGTGACCGATATACAGACCGGATCGTTGCGGAGTGCTACGGACGATCGCTTCGCTACAAATCCCGACACTCCGGTCTCCGGTAAGAGTCTTTACCGCTACAGCATGGGTCACGGCTCTCTTCAGTGCTCAGCTTGCCACGGCTCTACGCATGCCATATACCCTTCGTCAAGACCGGAAGATAATATACAGAGCATCAACCTCCAGGGCTATGCAGGTCCTGTCAGGGAGTGCAAGGTTTGTCATACTTCGATTCCTCAGGGGGATTTTAAAGGTCCTCACGGTATGCATGAAATTGGACAGAATTGGGTTTATGCTCATGGAGATTTGGCCAGATATGATAACAGTGTCTGTAAGAGTTGTCATGGTGATGATTATCGCGGTACCTATTTGTCAAAAATCCCAGTTTTTAGAAAACTTTATGTCGGCCTGAGCGACAAAACAAACAAATATTATGCAGCAGGCGATATGGTCGGCTGTTACGACTGCCACGAAAAAGGTGGTCCAAAC
The DNA here is from genome assembly GCA_026986055.1 of Campylobacterales bacterium. Lineage (GTDB taxonomy): Bacteria > Campylobacterota > Campylobacteria > Campylobacterales > Hydrogenimonadaceae > Hydrogenimonas. The sequence continues at coordinate 8,341 of JALSPH010000148.1, read as the reverse complement.
GGTCCCCGATAACATTTGACTTCAAGCTCCGGAGATTTTCCGGGGCGCCACTTTCTCCTTTGCAAGAGTTCTTCCAAACCCATTTTTTACTAGATTATTCCAAATGTGTCTATATTTCATTTATCATAGATGACCTGAACTTAAGCATTCATGTAAATAAACTTGACACTATAAGACTCAATTTGCTATAATCAATTTGGCATTTTAAGAAATAAGTGCTAAAATTGTCACATGAAAAGAAAATATGAAACGATTCTCGAAACCGTTGTCAAAACTTTTCTTCAGACGCATGAACCGATAGGTTCTGCAATGCTGAAAGAGAGGCTCCCTTTCGAGATAGCGCCTGCTACCATCCGTTACTATTTCAACCAGATGGTTGGACGGGGAGATTTGACGCAGCTGCATAAAAGCAGCGGCAGAATCCCTACCGAAAGTACCATGAAAAGATATTGGCGAAAACATCTCAAAGAGCTGGAGCTTCTCATAGACGCTATGAGCGAAGTTGCAAGACTGAGCGAAGAAGAGAATCTTTTCATGCTTTTGAAGCCTGTTAAAAAGAACCGTCTAACGGCGGTCGAGAGCGTAGGTAAGCGCTATCTTATTTTGATTTTCGAGCAAGATGAGTATGTGGTGAAGTACCAGAGCCAACTTGAGTCCTTTCTTCAGGACATGATAGGGTACGAGCTCGAAGAGGTGAAGAAGATCGCCAAAGATGTCGGTATGATTTCGCTCTACTATAAGATGAGAGCGAAAAACGACGAAGAGATAGCATCTTTCAACCCTGAAGCGCTTATACGCGTAGCAGTAGTCGAGAGCGGCTGGGGAAAGCGGAATATCCGTGCTTTCCTTGACGGAGATATAATAGAAGAGCTCGAGAGCGGGCTCTACTTCGACCCGCTGTTGCCTAAAGGCTACATGGCGCTTAGAGTCGATTCGATGATAGAGGAGAGGCCGATGAAACTGCTCTGTATCGGTGCAATCGACCAGGATTTTACGAAGATTTTCAAGGAGGTTTAAGATGGGAGGCAAACATAAAGATCGCAAAGAGCGGCAAGAAGAGGAGGCCGTAAGAGAGGAAGAGGCTGAAGAGAAAGCAGAGGAGAGTTCTGCCGACGATTCCAAAAAGAGTGAACTCGAAGAGTGCAAAGAGAAGCTAAGCGAGTGCGAAGACAGATATCTTCGAATGCATGCCGAGTTTGAAAATATCAAAAAGAGAATGGAGCGGGAGAAGGAGAAGAGCGTCGCTTACGCGCAGGAGCAGTTCGCAAGAGATCTGCTTCCGGTAATGGACTCTCTGGAACTGGCTCTTGCGTCCATTCCGACTCCCGAAGAGGGGGGCGATGAGCATCTGCAGAAGCTGAGAGAAGGGGTTCAGTTGACCCTGGATCAGTTCGTGAAGACTTTCGAGAAACACCATATAAAAGTGGTCGATATCGATGAAGGGTTCAACCCTAACTTTCACGAAGCGGTTATGCAGGTTGAAAGCGAAGAGCACGAGAGCGGTCAGATCGTTCAGGTGCTTCAAAAAGGCTACACCTACAAGGAGCGGTTGCTAAGGCCGGCAATGGTTAGTGTGGCTAAGTAATTTTGCTACTAAAGTAGCAGAAGCGTAACTAAAAGTTGAGTATAATAGACTCAACTAAAAAATTAAATTTCTGGAAGGAGAAAAGATGGGAAAAGTAATAGGAATAGACCTGGGAACCACCAACTCCGCTATGGCGGTTTTCGAAGGCGGCGAAGGTAAAATAATAGCAAACAAAGAGGGGAAGAACACTACTCCCTCCGTCGTGGCATTTACCGACAAAGGTGAGATTTTAGTCGGTGACCCGGCAAAAAGACAGATGGTTACAAACCCTGAAAAGACTATATATTCGGTGAAAAGAATTATGGGTCTTATGTGTAACGAGGAGAAGGCTGCCGAGGCTAAAAAGCGCCTTCCTTACCATGTTGTGGACAAAAACGGCGCTTGTGCGGTTGAGGTAGACGGAAAGACATATACGCCTCAAGAGATTTCAGCAAAAATTTTGATGAAGCTCAAAGAGGATGCGGAGGCGTATCTGGGCGAAGAGGTAACGGAAGCGGTCATTACCGTACCGGCATACTTCAACGACTCTCAGCGTAAAGCGACAAAAGAGGCGGGAACCATCGCAGGGCTAAACGTGCTTAGAATCATAAACGAGCCTACCGCCGCCGCGCTTGCTTACGGTCTGGATAAGAAAGAGGCCGAGAAGATCTGCGTCTACGACTTGGGAGGAGGAACGTTTGACGTTACGATCCTAGAGACCGGGGACAACGTTGTTGAAGTTCTCGCTACAGGCGGCGACGCATTCTTGGGCGGTGACGACTTCGACAACAGGCTCATAGATTATGTAGCAGAAGAGTTCAAAAAAGAGAACGGCATAGACCTAAAAGCAGACGTCATGGCGCTTCAACGACTTAAAGAGGCTGCCGAAAATGCCAAAAAAGAGCTCTCTACCGCTCAAGAGACGGAGATAAACCTTCCGTTCATTACAGCCGATGCCAGCGGTCCGAAGCACCTTGTAATGAAGATAAACAGAGCCAAGTTCGAGAGTCTGATAGCAGATCTGGTCGACTCTACCATTACCAAAATAGAAGAGGTTCTAAAAGACTCCGGACTCAGCAAAAACGATATAAAAGAGATCGTAATGGTCGGTGGCTCTACAAGGATTCCACTAGTACAAGAGAAAGTCAAAAGCTTCTTCGGAAAAGAGCTCAACAAGTCGGTTAACCCGGATGAGGTAGTTGCGATAGGTGCTGCTATTCAGGGAGGAATCCTCAAAGGTGACGTAAAAGATGTCTTGCTTCTTGACGTTACGCCTCTGAGCCTTGGTATCGAGACTCTTGGCGGAGTTACCACCAAGATCATCGAAAAAGGGACTACAATCCCGGTCAAGAAGTCTCAAGTCTTCTCGACAGCGGAAGACAACCAGCCTGCAGTTACGATTCATGTAGTGCAGGGTGAACGCGAGATGGCGAAAGACAACAAGTCTCTCGGACAGTTCGAGCTTACCGGAATTCCACCGGCTCCAAGAGGCGTACCTCAGATAGAGGTTACCTTCGACATCGACGCAAACGGTATTTTGACCGTAAGCGCCAAAGACAAAGCTACCGGCAAGTCTCAAGAGATCAAGATAACCGGCTCTTCGGGACTGAGCGAAGAGGAGATAGAAAGAATGGTCCGCGATGCCGAAGCGCATAAAGAGGAGGACCGCAAACGCAAAGAGCTCATAGAGACAAGAAACCAGGCCGACGCTCTTGTCTATCAGACGGAAAAGAGCCTCGGTGAAGTGGGAGAGAACCTCGAAGCGGGCGAAAAAGAGAAGGTTCAAGCCGCACTTGACGCTCTGAAAGAGACTCTAAAAGATGAGAGTGCTACAAAAGAGCAGATAGAAGAGAAGGTAAAAGCGCTTACCGAAGTAAGCCACAAGCTTGCCGAGGCTATCTACAAAAAAGAGCAGGGCGGTGAAGCTGCCGGCGGAGCCCAGGGCGGCGGCGCCAAAAAAGGCGGCGATGACGACGTCATAGACGCCGAAGTGGAGTAATTCCGATCAGCCGGAGATCTTCCTCCGGCTTTTTTATCTCTTTCAAATATGCAAAAATCTACACACCCTTTTAAGCCTTTAATTTTCAAAGATTCAAAAACTCTTGTTTTAGGCTCCTTTCCGAGCCTTAAATCTTTTGAAAACAGTTTCTATTACGCGCATCCTAGAAACCAGTTTTGGCCCATACTTTCACGAATCTACTCGATGCCGGCAGATAGTCGCGATGAGCGGATAGAGCTCTTAAAAGATGCAAAGCTTGCCCTTTGGGACGTAGTCGGCTCATGTGAGCGAACCAACTCCGCAGACAGCAACCTAAAGTCCTGCGAACCAAACGATATAGAGGCCCTTTTAAGAGAGTATGGAAATATCGAAAAGATTCTATTTACCGGAAGAAAAGCGGAAGCACTTTTTAAAAGATACTTCAAAAATAAAATCAAGCTACCGACAGCGCTTCTTCCTTCACCTTCACCGGCATATGCCGCAATCGATTTTGAGACGAAAGTGAAAATTTGGCGGGAGGTTTTTGGGGTAGTGTAAGAGTATGACTTTTAAAATTTTTTATACCATTTAATCAGTTTTTTGTTGGTTTTTCGGTGGTTTGGGATTGTTTGATTTGAAAACATAAGCAACGTAACTCACTCCTGCCGCAATTGCTGCTGCTACACCTGTGGTAGGCCAACTTTGACCATATATTCCTACAAATGCAGCTATGGAATAACCACCGAGGGTCAATAATAAAAATTGTATCTGCCCTATATATGTAGCTTTATGGCGAAATGACTGCTCTTTTTCAGCCATTTTAATAATTCTATCTGGAAGATCTTTACTTATGTTTTTATATTCTCTTAGTTCATGCGGGTCTGGCAAAGGAGCTTGACGGATTTGTAGTTGAACATTATTTTCGTTTTCTTCTATATTTAATTTTGTGTGGTTTTGAATGTTCTTCTTTTTTTGCATTATACGCCTTTTGCATGCTATAACGTATATCGTTACCAATATTTGCAATATCAGTATATTGATTGTTTTGCGTGAAGTCTGGAGTACCTACTATTATAGCTTGATTATATCCATCAAATAGATACTTAATTAGCTTATGCATATTTTTCCTATCTTATTGATTTCGCGAAAAGCTTAACTCTCTTCCCGCACTTTAGTTTATTTCTATCGAAAGATACATTATGTATGCTTAATCAAATATAAAATAATAAAGTATGCATATTTGCAACAGTTTGTATGTTTGTGCTAAATTATGTTAAGTAGTTTTACGCTAAAATCTCTTCATGAGTTCAGTTTTCATAGCGAGGCAGCCTATAGTGGATGCAAATGGAGATCTGTTTGCATACGAGCTGCTTTTCAGAGACCTTTCCAGCGATAAAAATAGAGCAGACCTTTGCGAACTAGACGATCTGTATGTGACAAGCAGGGTGGCGGTAAACGCTCTGAATCAGTTTGGTGTCGAGAGACTCGTAGGAGGAGGCGGAGCTTTCATAAACGCCGATAGAGAGTTCATACTGGGCGACTTCATAACAATGCTTCCGAAAGAGCGGTTCTACATAGAGATTCTCGAGGATGTAAAGATAGAAACTTCTCTCGTTGAAAGAGTTGAGGAGCTTCACTCTCTTGGGTACCGTTTCGCCCTTGACGATATGACTTTTAGCGAAGATTTCATAAAAGAGTATGAGGCGATTCTTCCTTTCATTGAGATCGTCAAGATCGACATAAGAGATAGTAAGATCGAGCTTGTCGAGAGTATGATAAAAAGGCTTGCTTCCTGCCCCCATTTGAAGTTTCTTGCAGAGAAGGTGGAGAGTTTGGATGAGTTCAAGCTATACAAAGCTGCAGGTTGCACACTTTTTCAGGGCTACTTCTTCTCCAAGCCGGAGATTAAAAAGAAGAGTTCGCTCGACCCTTCCAAAAGCACTCTTCTTGAACTTACCGGCCTGCTTTTGGACGAAAGTTCCGACCCAAACGAGATAGCTGCGGCCTTCGAGAGGGCACCCGACCTCTCTTTGCAGCTTATTCAGTTTCTAAACTCCGCCCGCTTTTCCTTTAAAAACCCCATCCGTTCCATCTCTCATGCAGTTATGATGATAGGCAGAAAAGATCTTCTTACATGGCTCTATATGCTTGCCTACGCCAACGGGAATATTTCGAAAATGGAGCGATCCCCTTTAGTCGCTCTGGCAGGGTTCAGGTCGAGACTTTTAAGGAGAATCTCCATGATGCATGGAGATAGAAAAGAGGTGCAGGATATGGCTGCTTTTACCGGCACTCTCTCGCTTGCCGACACGATTTTCGAGATGCCGATGGAGAGTCTGCTTGAGCGGATGAGAATAGACGGGGCGGTAAAAAGCGCTCTTTTGGCCGGTAAAGGGACCCTTGCAGAGTATCTGAAGTTGGCAAAAAGTGTAGAGTGTGGAGAAGATGAGGAATATAGAGAAACCGTAAAAAGACTCGGCTTGAACCTCTTTGAAGCGGGAGAGTCTATAGTGAGAAGTTACGAGTAGGTTCGATTTACGGTTGCGAAGTGAAACATTTTTCTTTTTTTGAGCAAAACTCTCTACTCTAACATAAGAGAGATGGTGTCAATAGGAGGATATTAAAGATATAATATTCAAAATTTTATCGACAAGGAAAAAGATGAAGATACTCGAAGATTTTATAAAAAAGGAGTCTTCGGCCGGTATTCTGCTTATAGTGGTTACAGTTTTCGCCCTTGCTCTGCAGAACAGCCCACTCTCGGAGTGGTATAACGGATTTTTGCATACGCCGGTTGAAGTGAGGATAGGTGCTCTTCAGATAGCCAAGCCGCTGCTTCTTTGGGTAAACGACGGTTTGATGGCGGTCTTCTTCTTTCTCATAGGTCTTGAGGTGAAGCGTGAAGTGATGGAGGGGCATCTCTCCTCTTTGAAGCAGGTGACCCTTCCGGGCATCGCGGCAGTCGGGGGTATGGTCGTTCCGGCGCTAGTCTACATAGCATTCAACAAGGGCGAATCTTTCGCCATGAACGGATGGGCCATCCCCACCGCGACCGATATAGCCTTCGCTCTTGGGATTCTCTCTCTGCTTGGCAAGCGTGTTCCGGTCTCTTTGAAGATATTTTTGATGGCTCTTGCCATCATAGACGACCTTGGCGCCATAATCATCATAGCTCTCTTCTACACGAGTGAGCTCTCCATGCTCTCTATAGGTGTGGCTTCTGCAGCTCTTGTGATACTTTTTATTATGAACCGCATGGGTGTCGCCAGAAAAGCGGCCTATATACTTGTAGGTACGGTTTTATGGGTGAGTGTGCTAAAGTCGGGTGTTCATGCTACTCTTGCAGGCGTGGCTTTGGCATTTTTCATCCCTCTTGCTTCAAAAACCAAAGACGGCAAATCCTTCTCGATGTCAAAAGAGATGGAGCATGACCTTCACTACTGGGTAGCTTTTATGATTCTTCCGCTTTTCGCTTTCGTGAATGCGGGAGTCGATCTTAGAGGTATCTCTATAGATGAGATGTTCGGTCCTGTCCCTATGGGCATAATGCTAGGGCTTTTCATAGGAAAGCAGGTCGGAGTATTTGGTTTCAGCTGGTTGGCTATAAAGATGAAGCTTGCAACCTTACCCGAAGGTAGTAGTTGGCGTCAACTATACGGTGTATCGGTTCTTACCGGTATCGGCTTTACGATGAGCCTTTTTGTAGACTCTCTGGCATTCAGTGACAGTCAGGTTTACAAGTATGCCGACAAACTCGCTATCTTGCTCGGATCATTCCTATCCGGTTTGGTCGGTTACCTTATATTGAAATGGGCCAAACCGGCCCAGAAGTGACTTTTCGTTTTCAAAGGCCTTGCAGAACCTCTCGAAGCTCATCGACACTTTTGCAGGCCGCAAAGCAGCTATGCCTGTTGCAGAGGAGATATTCTGGAGTGATTTCAGACTTGATCAGCTTGAAAGGGAACTTCGCTTCAAGAAGAGTCTCTTTCGCTTTTTCGAGTCTGTTCGGAAGAGATTTTACCACTATATCTTCGTGAATGTAGCGTAGTGCGGCCCTTACGAATGTGGCATGCCACATAGGCTGTTTTACTATCTTTATGGAGTTGTATTCGAGTGTCTTGAAAGCTTTTTGGTCGAAATCTTCACCGACAAGTGAAGCAAGGGTAAAGAGAACGTTGGTCATGACGGCCGAACTTGCGGGGTAGCCGGTGTCTGAAATGTCGGCCTCCGTAGGAAACTCGCCACGGCTGAAGTACCACTTTCCATCTTCATAGAAGAGCTCTATCGCTTTTTGGGCAAGCTCATGCGCCATTGAGAGCCACTTTTCGTCGAGTGTTGTCTGGTAGGCCTGTAAAAGTGCATCGCAAAGATACGCAAAATCTTCCAAAAAGGCTTCAATCTTCGGCCTGTTTCCTGCCAACGTACTGTGATGCAACACCCCATCAACGTACATAAGTTCCAAAAGAGCTTCAAGAGACTCCACGGCATATTTCAGCCGCTCCTTTTCGATTTCGGAGGCTATGAAGAGAGACTTTATCATCATGGCGTTCCAGGAGGTTATGATCTTTTCGTCTATGAAAGGGTATGTGCGCTCTTTTCGTATCGCTTTGAGCACCTCTTTTACCCTGGGCCACCACTCGTACTCTCTCAAAGTCTCGTTTCTTACGATGTTTTTGCCTTCGAAATTTCCCGATGGAGTTATGGAGAGTGCTCTACAGACCTCTTTAGCTTCACTCTCGTCGAACCCATCTTCTTTGAGTGCTTCCATAACCTCTCTATATTCATATACGAAATATTTC
>JALSPH010000147.1 GCA_026986055.1 Campylobacterales bacterium | reverse complement strand
ATCTATGTCGTTTGAGAGAGTCGCGAAAGAGGAGATTATGAAGGAAGAGAGGTTCACCGACGAAGCGGTGAAGGCTGCAAAAGAGGTGCTTAAAACCGAAGCGAAGACTCTACTCGATGCAGTAGATCTAATTGACGGTGAGTTTGGCAGGGCGGTAGATCTTGTCTACTCCACAAAAGGCAAATGCATCATAACCGGAGTCGGAAAGTCCGGCCTGGTCGGCGCAAAGATCGCGGCTACGCTTGCGAGCACGGGAACTTCGAGTTTTTTCATCCACCCTACCGAAGCTCTACATGGCGACCTGGGGATGATCGGTTCCGATGATCTAGTTATTGCCATAAGCTACAGCGGCGAGAGCGAAGAGCTCATAAAGATACTTCCCCATATCAAAAGGTTCGAGATTCCTCTGATCGCTATGGCGGGCGACAAAGAGTCGACGCTTGCAAAGTATGCAGAGGTATTTCTCTCTATAAAGGTGGAAAAGGAGGCGTGCCCTCTCGGAGCCGCTCCAACTTCATCTACGACGCTTACGATGGCTATGGGAGACGCTTTGGCGGTAGCTTTGATGAAGAGACGCAACTTCAAAGCCGAAGATTTCGCCTCTTTTCACCCCGGCGGCTCTTTGGGAAAGAGGCTTTTTGTAAAAATAGAGGATTTGATGCGCCAAAAAGAGCTTCCCGTAATCTCTGCCGATACGAATCTTAAAGAGGCTATAGTGGTTATGAGTGAAGGGAGGCTCGGAAATGTTCTCATCGAAGATGAGGATGGCAGACTCGTTGCGGTGCTCAGCGACGGAGATGTCAGGCGCGCATTGATGGACAAGGGCTTTTCTTTGGAGAGCAAAGCGATGAAGTATGCCAACAAGGACCCGAAAGTCTGCAGCAATAAGCGGATGTTGGCTTCAGAGGCGTTGGAGCTTATAGAGAACCATAAGATTCAGATGCTTCCTATCGTAGATGAGAAGAGGCGTGTAAAAGGGGTGCTGCATCTGCACGACCTGGTAGAAGCGGGGATAAAAAGATGAGCCGGGATATGAGGTTGAACAAATATATCTCCCACAATACCAAGTACTCCAGACGTGAAGCGGACAAGCTGATAGAGGAGGGCAGGGTTCAGGTAAACGGCAAGCAGGTAAAAGATTTTTCATATCGTGTAGGGCCTGACGACAAGGTGGTTCTAAACGGTCGAGTCATCAAGCCGAAGTCGCTTCACGAGATGACCGTTGTCGTCTACCACAAGCCAAAAGGAGAGCTTGTGACCAAAAAGGACCCCAGAGGCAGAAAGACCATCTACGACTCACTGCCCAAAAGGTTTTCTCACTTTATACCTGTCGGAAGACTCGACTATGCGAGCGAAGGGTTGCTTCTTCTTACGGACTCTCCCGGCGCTGCAGATATTTTGATGCGCAGCAACCTTGAGAGGGTTTACAACCTGAAGATTCGAGGCTCCATCACGGGGGCGATGGAGAAGGCGATGCGTGAAGGCTTGAAGATAAGGGGAAAGAAGGGTGCGCACGAAAAGAGCAAAATCGAGCAGATGGAGTTCGCACCCTTTTACGCCTATCAGATCTTGAAAAACGAACCGAACTACTCTAAAATAAGGGTAGCTATAGGAGAGGGAAAAAATCGTGAACTTCGACGATTTTTCGCCCATTTCGACAGAGAAGTGCTAGACCTGCACAGGGTCAGTTTCGGCGGGATAAGTCTGAACAACCTTCCGAAGGGGAAGACAAGGTTTTTGACCCAAAGGGAGTATGACGATCTGCACGCATTTATAAAGGCAAGCGAGAGAGCCGGTAAAGAGGAGAAAAAGAGTGAAACTGAAAATTGAGACAAAACATAAATCGGAGATGATAGACATAACCAAAACAGTTACGGAAGCGGTCATAAAAAAGGGGATCAAAAGCGGCCTTGTGACCGTTTTCGTGCCGCATACTACGGCGAGTATCATCCTTTTTGAAAATATAGACCCGCAACTGAGACGCGACTTTTTGGAAGCTCTCGGCCGCATAGCGCCCGCATCGCAAACTTACCACCACCAGGGTGAAAATGCCGCCGCACACATCAAGTCGGCTCTGTGCGGCGCGAGAGTCGTAGTGCCTATGGAGAACGCCAAGCTTCAGCTTGGAGAGTGGCAGGGAATCTTCCTTTGTGAATTCGATGGCCCCAGGGAGCGTACCGTTATAGTTCAGGTCATAAACGGTTAAAGATGAGAAAAAACCTGGCCCTGCTCTATAGGCCAAAAGAGATTGAAGAGTTCATAGGGCAAGAGCATCTCCTCTCACCCGGTTCCGCTTTGCGCAAACTCTTGGAGCGTGACGCTCTTCAGCACAGCTTCTTTTACGGACCTCCCGGTACGGGCAAGACCACTTTGGCGCGAATAGTAGCAAAAGAGCTTGGCCGCCCCTTCTATGAACTAAACGCCACGACTCTTAAAGTGGATGAGCTTCGCACGATATTTAAAAAGTATGCTCAAGCACTCATAAAACCGCTTATTTTCATCGATGAGGTGCATAGGCTAAGTAAATCCCAGCAAGAGGTTCTTCTACCATTTATGGAGCGCTACGACGCACTTGTTATAGGCGCTTCCACCGAAAACCCATATTTTTCTCTGACTGCCGCAATGCGCTCCAGGTCTCTGCTGTTTGAGTTCAAGCCGCTTGAAGCCGAGCACCTGCGACGGATGCTGAAGAGGGTTATGGAGAGTGAAGAGATTAGACTTGGCGAAGAGGCGCAGCGCTACCTGATAGATTCC
>JALSPH010000146.1 GCA_026986055.1 Campylobacterales bacterium | reverse complement strand
AGAGTTCATGAGTATGGTGAACGCGCCGCTGCGCCCAAGATACTGATGCCTCTTAAGTCCCTTCGAAAACGTATCAAAGGGGTGGCCCTCTCTCCCGCTTACGGCACGATAAAGAGTATCGGGGCCAACTCCATAGTGGCGACCGGTCTTAAAGCCAGCATAGGCCAAAGCGTAACGATCTTGTGCGGCGACAGGAGAGAGCTTGGGATGGTGACATCCCTCGGGGACGACTCTTTTACGATCTCCCCTTTCGGCTTTACCGAAGGGATGAAGGTGGGCGACAGGGTCCTGCTAAACCGCAGAAGCCTTGAGATTCCCGTAGGAGAGGCTCTGCTGGGGCGCGTCGTTGACCCCTTCATGAACCCTATCGACGGAAAAGGGCCCATACACCTGGACGATTACGAGCCGATTATGAAATCCCCTATGGATGTGATGAAAAGGGGACTTATAGATGAGCACTTCAGCGTCGGAGTAAAGAGTATAGACGGCCTTTTGACTGCCGGAAAGGGGCAAAAAGTCGGTATTTTTGCAGGAAGCGGCGTCGGAAAATCTACACTTATGGGGATGATAGTAAAAGGATGTGAAGCCCCCATAAAGGTCGTTGCATTGATAGGAGAGAGGGGGCGGGAAGTCCCCGAATTCATAGCCAAAAACCTCGGCAACGACCTAACCGGCACCGTAATAGTCGTAGCCACCAGCGACGATAGCGCTTTGATGCGAAAATATGGAGCTTTCAGCGCCATGAGCGTAGCCGAATACTTCAAGCGCCAGGGAAAAGATGTGCTCTTCATGATGGACTCGGTTACCCGCTTCGCTATGGCTCAAAGGGAGATTGGGCTCGCTCTTGGAGAGCCTCCCACCTCCAAAGGCTACCCCCCATCTTCTCTGACGCTTCTTCCGCAACTCATGGAGAGGGCAGGAAAAGAGGAGGGGCAAGGCTCCATCACGGCATTTTTCACCGTCTTGGTAGAAGGAGACGACCTCAGCGACCCGATAGCCGACCAGAGCAGAAGTATCTTGGACGGTCATATAGTCTTGAGCAGGGAGCTTACCGACAAAGGGGTCTACCCGCCCGTGGAGGTTCTCTCTTCAGCCTCCAGGGTCATCGGAGACGTTATAGAAAAAGAGCATATGGAGGCGGTGCAAAAATTTAGAAGGCTTCTGGCACTTTTGAAAGAGAACGAGATGCTGGTTCGCATAGGAGCCTACCAAAGAGGCACGGACCCTGCGCTCGACGAGGCCCTGGCAAAAAAGGAGGCTATGACCGACTTTCTTTGTCAAAACGCGCAAGAAGCGGTACCGTTCAGCGAATCGGTAAGGATGTTAAAAGAGGTGGTTGGCTAAAGGAGTCGTCAAAGCTCTTTTGTCAGCCTCTCATAAAGTCTCTTTGCGAACTCTTCGAAAGATGGAAGCTCAAGGATGCTCTCTCTTTGCTTTTTGCCCCACATAGGCTCGGGAAAGAAGCTGTCATCTTCAAATCGTGCCATAACGTGTATATGCAGATGAGGAAGGTAGTTACCGAAAGATGCCATATTTATCTTCTTTGGAGAGTAGTACTCAAGCATCTCCTTTTCGGTTATCTCGTAAACTCTCCACAGCTTGGCTCTTATGTCGGCGGGAGCATCCGTCAGCTCCTTGTAGGGCTCATGGGTGAATATCTTTACCCACGGAATCTCCGAAGCCTCCCTCTCTATAAAAATATCACCATCTTCATATATTCTCATAACTGATCTCTTATACCTATCGCATACCATACGATCACAAGGTTCAGCAAAAAGATAAGCATAGAGCTGCCTCTTGAAACAATGTTTTCCATTACCGTTCTCTCGTTCGTATGCGTCTTGAAGGCTATATACATATGGATTATAGTCAAAAGAGTTATCACTCCTACCATCATAAGTTTAGTATGCATCAGTTGCGCCAGTTCCGATTCTGGCGCATTTGCAAGAACCTTATCTATGCCAAAATGGAAAAAGAGAGTAAGCCCCGTAGCCCAAAGCATTATAAGCCAAAACGTCTCGAAGTACCCATATATCGGTCCAAGATGAGCGTAGACACTCTTTTGGGCACACTTGTCGCGCAGTAAGATACCGAGCGCAAAAAGCAGAAGCGACCCGCCTACCCATGCCGTTGCCGAAAGTATATGGATATAGAGAACTACCTGTATCAATATAGATGCCTTTTGGGTCTGTTCATAATATCTTCAGGCCTCACACCCGTCCACTCCCGAATCGTTTCACGATCCTCTTTCGAGAGCGCAGCTTCAGGATGCACCTTCACGTAAGTTCCAAGAGGCATGGCAAGCCCTACCGCCACGAATATCATCTCTTTAAGCCTCTTTTTCTTCTTCTCGTCGTAACTCTCCCACTCGCTGAAGTTGAGCCATTGGCGTCCCACGTTCACATCTCGCGCCACGAACCACTTTGCCGGAGCGATAGCGCTGTACCATGGCCAGTTAGTTCTGTTGGAGTGGCAGTCGTAGCAGGAGCGTACGAAAATCTCCTGCACTTTAGCAGGCGCTTTTATCTCGAGCTTCGGATCGCTTTGCGGGTTGGTGCGCTCATAGGGGATAAGCTGAATCAGCAAAAATGCGACAACGAAAAAGATACCCAACATTTTACCTACGGACATCTTCACTCCCTCAAAAAATTTCCGTTATTGTAGTATAAATATCTTTAGAGGCGCTATTTATAATAAATATTGGTTTGATATATTCAAGTGAACCGTTGCGAAAAACCCCGAAGCGCGGAGTAGGTATATTTTCTTTAACCGAAAGCGGCAGGACACATACCGGAAACGGGACACTCGCTGCAAAGTGGTGCGACGGGCCTGCAGACAACCTGTCCGAAACTTACCAGAAGCTTGTTAAGACCCGCCTGCTCTTTTGGAGCGAGCTCTCTTTTAAGCTCCCTGAAACTCTCTTCCGGCGAAGATGTGTTTAAAAAGCCCCATAGATTCAAAATACGGTGCAGATGAGTATCTACGGCCACCGTCTCTTTCTGAAACGCTGACTCGAGAATGATATTGGCCGCTTTGGGACCTATGCCTTTTATGGAGAGAAGCTCCTCTTCGCAGCTTGGAACACTGCCGTCGAAGCGCTCTATCAACTCTTTCGATATATCAAGAATCGCTTTCGCCTTTTTTCGGTAAAAGCCCACGGGGTAGATAGCCCTCTCTATCTCCTCTTGTTTCAACTTCACCATCTCATAAGGCGTAGAGGCCTTCAAAAAGAGTCTCTTGCCGGCCTCAAGCGTCACCTCATCTTTCGTTCTGAAACTCAGAAGAACTGAGATCGTAATCGTGTAAGGGGTTCGCCTGTAGGCATTTTCGAACCTCTTTGCCGGTGCGTCCCACTTCTCATATTCTCCTCTCAATACTTCGACCGCTTCCAAAAAATCTCTCTTTTTCATAAAATTATTATAATAATTGTTTAATTAAAGTTGATGTAAGATCGGGAAAATGCGAAAAAGGAGCGAAGTATCATGAAAAGAGAAATTTTGGCTATCGGAGCGGCTCTTCTGCTTTTTGGAGGGTGCGCACAGAAAGATCTAAGCTCAAACGTAGCGACTCAAACCGGCGGAGAGATGCTGCTTCAGACAAGAACCGAACACCCTTTGAACAAAAAGCTCTTGAAAAGAGCCGTAAAAGAGGTTGCCAAAGAGAAGGGGTGGATAGCTACGGGCATGGGCGAACGCGAAGTTATACTCGAGAAGTACTTCAACGAAACGAAAAATATAGCTGCCGATCTCTTCATTCGCTCCAACGGCTACGACCTGGAGTACAGCAGCGGCCAGAACATAAGCGACCGTGAAGCGAAAAATCTTCTTGAAGAGCTCAAAGAGGCGATAGACGAGAAGATGGAGAGCTTGGACAAAATGGAGCACTGAGGCGCCTAGCCCCTCTTTGCGTACTCCTCATGGTTGACCGCGACTTTGTAAGTCGGGTCATCCTCTTCGTAGGTGCAGTACTTTCCTGCAGCTTTGAGAAGCTTTTTGCAATCGTCGCTCAGATGGCGAATGGTAAGCTTTTTGCCCGTCTCTTCATACCTTCTGGTTATCTTATCTATAGCTTCGACACCGCTTGAGTCCATAACACGGGCCCTTTTGAAATCCATGACGACTTCATCCGGATCGGTCGCCACGTCGAACTGATCCAAAAAGCCTTGCACCGAACCGAAAAAGAGCGGACCGTCGAACTCGTATATCTTTCTGTTTCCCTCCGTAAAGGTACGGGTATAGACTCTTGCATGCTGCCATGCAAATACCAGAGCCGAAATTATCACCCCGATGATAACGGCCATCGCAAGATCGGTAAATATAGTAACGACCGTTACCGTAACGAGTATGAAAGCGTCGGTTTTCGGCATTCGCCTGAGTCTGTCTATGCTCGCCCACTCGAAAGTCTCAACGCTTACCATAAACATTATGCCCACAAGCACCGCTATCGGTATCTGGCCTATATAGTCGCTCAAGGAGACGACGAAGAGTATGAGCAGCACTGCTGCCGTCACACCCGAGAGGCGGCCTCTTCCGCCGGATGTGTAGTTTATGATACTCTGGCCTATCATCGCGCATCCCGCCATACCCCCGAAGAGTCCGCAAGTGGAGTTGCCGACCCCAAGAGCCACCGCCTCTTTGTTGGCGTTCCCCTTCTCTCCACTCATCTCATCCAGTACCGAAAGCGTAAGCAGCGACTCTATGAGCCCGACGGCCGCCATAACTGCAGCGTAAGGAAGAACCGTCATGAAGGTATCCATGGAGAGAGGAACGTCCGGCCAATGGAAAGAGGGGAGGTTTCCTGCGATAGAGCCAAGGTCTGCCACCCTTTTTGTCTCTAGATCGAAGATGACCGTAATCAGACTCAAAACGATTATCGCAACCAATCCTGCCGGTACCGCTTTTGTAACTTTTGGCAGTAGTACCATCGTCGCCATCGTAGCGAACACGAGTATATACATTACCGGCCCCTCTCCCTCGAACATGGGAAGCTGCGCCAGCGCTATGACTATGGCCAAACCGTTTACGAAGCCCAAAATAGCCGGCTGAGGAACGAGCCTTATGAATTTTGCGAGCTTCAAAAGGCCAAAGGCCACCTGAATGAGACCTGCAAGCAGCGTAGCGAAAAAGAGATACTCCACCCCATGCGTCGCCACGAGTGCCACCATCACCACGGCAACGCTTCCCGTAGCACCGCTTATCATTCCCGGTTTTCCGCCAAAGAGCGCCGTAATGAGCCCCAGTATAAAAGCGGTATATAGCCCGACCAAAGGAGAGACTCCGGCTATGAGAGAGAATGCAACCGCTTCGGGAACGAGAGCGATGGCTACCACTATACCGGAGAGAATGTCGTTTTTTGCGCTATGGCCGCTGTAGGCCCTCAGAAGCTGTGCGAACATAGAGTGTATACCCTTATATTTTTTTAAAATAGGCGCGATTATATGAAAGAACCACTTTCAAAAGGCTTTGACATTTCGGCTAACTGGTGTATAATAACCCTTCCCCTTTTATGAAACTGCAGATATTTAAGATATTTATTTAAGCTACAATTTAACAAATTTGATCTATTATAGCGGCAAAGCAATTAAGACAAATTTTGTCCTAATTAAAAATTTCGGAGTAATTTAAATGATGAAAGTCTACCTCGACAACAATGCGACAACAATGGTCGACCCGGAAGTGAAAGCGGCGATGGACCCTTTCTTTACGGAAATATACGGAAACCCGAACTCTCTGCACGATTTCGGTACGGCATGCCATCCGGCCTTGAGAAAGGCGATGGACAGCATGTACGAAGCAATAGGTGCACGCGACGAAGATGATATAGTCGTAACGTCGTGCGCGACGGAGTCCAACAACTGGGTTTTAAAAGGTGTCTATTTCGACCTTATCAAAAATGGCGAAAAAGATCATATCATTACGACGGAGGTGGAGCACCCCTCCGTTACGGCTACATGCAGATGGCTCGAAGAGCAGGGAGTCAGAGTCACTTACCTGCCTGTAAACAGCGACGGAGTCGTCGAAGCCCACACGGTACGCGACTTCATAACCGACAAGACCGCTCTTGTCTCCATAATGTGGGCCAACAACGAAACGGGAGCGATCTTTCCCGTAGAGCAGATCGCCGAGATCTGCAAAGAGAGAGGCGTACTCTTTCACACCGACGGCGTTCAGGCCATAGGAAAGATTCCTGTAGACGTCATAAAGGCAGGGGTCGACTTCATGAGCTTTTCGGCCCACAAGTTTCACGGCCCAAAAGGTGTAGGAGCGCTATACATAAGAGACGGGCATCCCTTAACCTCTTTGCTGCACGGCGGAGAGCATATGGGAGGCAGACGTTCAGGCACGCTCAACGTACCGGGAATCGTCGGAATGGGTAAGGCTATAGAGCTTGCCGACTACTACCTAAGGTTCGAAGAGGAGAATGTAAGAAGGCTTAGAGACAAGCTCGAAGACGCTATTTTGGAGATCCCTGACATCTACAGTGTAGGTCCGCGCGAAAACCGTACGCCGAACACGATTTTGGTTTCGGTCAGAGGGGTCGAAGGAGAGGCGATGCTTTGGGACCTGAACCGTGCAGGGATAGCCGCAAGTACGGGAAGTGCCTGCGCCAGCGAAGATCTGGAAGCGAACCCCATTATGACGGCGGTAGGGGCCGATAGCGAACTTGCGCATACGGCGGTTAGGCTAAGCCTCAGCCGCTTCACTACCGAAGAGGAGATAGACTACACCATCAAAGAGTTCAAAAAAGCGGTCGAAAGACTCAGATCTATCTCGAGCTCATACGCATATATGCCCGAGAGCATGAAAACAGAACAGTAATAATTTAGGAGAATATTATGGCAAAACAGGATTTGATAGGCGGTAGCATCTGGGAAGAGTACAGCCAAAAAGTACAAGAACTGATGAACAACCCCAAAAACCAGGGAGAGCTTACCGAAGAGGATGCTAAACGCCTCGGAGGTGAGCTTATAGTGGCCGACTTCGGCGCCGAAAGCTGCGGAGATGCCGTTAGGCTCTACTGGATAGTCGACCCGAAAACCGACAAGATACTCGAAGCGAAGTTCAAGAGCTTCGGATGCGGAACGGCGATAGCGAGCTCCGATACGATGGTTGAGCTCTGCAAAGGCAAAACAGTCGACGAAGCGGTGAAGATCACAAACATCGACGTGGAAAAAGCGATGCGCGACGAGCCGGACACCCCTGCGGTACCGCCTCAGAAGATGCACTGCTCGGTTATGGCTTACGATGTAATAAAAAAGGCGGCTTCACTCTACAAGGGTGTCGATATGGAGAGCTTCGAAGATGAGATCATCGTCTGTGAGTGCGCTCGCGTAAGCCTGGGCACGATAAAAGAGGTGATCAAACTAAACGATCTTAAAACGGTCGAAGAGATCACAGACTACACCAAAGCGGGTGCCTTCTGCAAAAGCTGTATAAAGCCGGGCGGACACGAAGAGCGCGAATACTACCTTGTCGACATACTGGCTGAAACCAGGAAAGAGATGGAGGAGGAGAAGCTCAAAGAGGTGGCCCAGAAACAGGAGAGCGGCGAAGAGCTCTCTTTCAACGATATGACTCTGGTTCAAAAGATCAAGGCGATAGACAGTGTTATAGACGAGAGCGTAAGACAGTACCTTATAATGGACGGCGGAAATATGGAGGTTCTGGATGTAAAACAGAATGGCCAGTATACGGACGTATATATACGCTACCTTGGCGCATGTTCAGGATGTGCAAGCTCCACTACGGGTACGCTCTACGCTATAGAGTCTGTCCTGAAAGAGAAGCTCGATCCTAACATTCGAGTGCTTCCTATCTAAGGAGAGGGCGTGAAAAAAGAGGAGCAGAAAAAGAGCCCGCTAAAGAGTTTCGGGATACTCCTGCTTTTCGCCTCTATGGCCCTCTTCTACTGGGGCTATCACGAATCGCAGCAGGTCGCAGAGCCTGTTGCGGGGATACTGCAGAAAGATAACGGGACCCGTAACATACTCTATATAAACATAGCCGCGGCGATAATGCTACTAGTGGGGGGCTATCTCTCTATGGACGAGTACAAATAGAAGCCCCCTTCTCCATCCAACATCCATCATTCAACATTCAACATTAAACATCACCCCTGATAGAAGTTCAGAACCATCTTCTGCATTATCGTGATCAATCGGCTCTGCTGAAGGGCTATATACCCCTCGATCTTCTGCTTGAAAAAGTGGTTCGGATAGATGGAGAATACCGCCTGCTCTCCATCGAAGCTGAAAAGCACCGCAGATACTCTAAGATGAACCATCTTTTGCTGCTGCTCTTTGAGATCGAAGTCGAGCATCACGTGAGTCTCGCTACCCGCAAGAGAGCGTTTGGCCTCCTCGGGATTTTTCAGCTTGACAGCCAGTGAATTGACGGCGAGGGAGTGAATCGTTCCGTAAAGCTCCGTACCGTCGGCACACTCTATCGTTATCTCTATCTCCTCGTCGGGAAGGACTCTTATGTTTTCCCTATCTACCGGAGATTTGTCTATGAAACGAAGATTTGTCAGCACCACTTCCGCACGGTTGGGCATCGCGCTTACAATATCCGCCTTGATCGTATCGGGAAGCAGTGGATGCTTCAGAAAGGTGAAGGGCTCATTTTTCAAAAAGGCCGCTTTGGCCAATGAGGTTTTGAGTCTCAAGAGCTTCTCCCCGTACCCAAGAACCGTAACATCTTCGCTTAACGGCATTCCGTTGTAGAAGTTGTAAAGGGTTACCGTTTTTTGGTCCGAAAAGAAGTTGGCGAAGATCTCATCCTCTCCCCCCTTCGTGCAAAAGTCGTACTTAGCGGTTCCGTAGCAGATCTTCCCCTCTCCAAATTTTTCGGCCTGCTCCATATAGCGCTCCAGACGACCGACGAGGGTATCGTAACTCTCTCCCTCATCCACGATAGTCAAAGCGCCGTACTTGACCCCGACTCCACTCTCTTTCAGAAGCCTCTCTTCTATGTTTTTGGCCACCTGTACCGCACGGTGGAGATGAAGGTCTTTCAGAAAAGTGATGAGCCTTCCTCGCTCGCAAAGAAGCAGGGCGGAGAAGTCGGTAAGATCCTGCAAAACGGCAACACCCTTTTCGAACCTCTCCTCGTCACCGTTTGGAACATCCAAAGAGAGGCATAAAACAGCCAAAGAGACGCCGTTTCTCTTCACAAAGCCTATATGGGACTTTATGATACCGCGGTTTAGCGCTTCGTAAAACGGCGTCTGCCCGTCACCCTTTTTCATATCGGCTTGACCACCACCATTATGACGATTATTATCATCAAGATTGTCGGCACTTCGTTATAGGCACGGAAAAACTTTCCGCTCTTGGTGCATCTGCCTGCATGAAGTTTCGCCTTGAACCATCCCAGCGAAAAGTGGTATAGCACCAGCAAAATAGCCGCCGTCAACTTTATGTGCAGCCACATACCGCTTTTGAAAAGTCCAGGGTTGAGCATCAACATAGCGGTTCCGCTTATGATGGTAGCCCACATCGCCGGAACGCCTATAAAGTTGTAAAGCTTGTTCTCCTGAATCTTCACAACCTCTATAAAGCCTTCGTTATCGGCATGCTCCTGATGGTAAACGTAGAGTCTTGGCTGATAAAAGAGCATAGCCATCCAACTCATGAAGCTCATTACATGAAAGGCGAGTATCCAGTTATAATACTCCATATCTATCCCCCTCTTTTTCGAAAAACTTTTTTAAATCCCGATATAGCCAATCTTACAGGCCAAACTACCGCCAGATAGAACCCGACCGTAAAATATACGGGATGAAGCATACCCAAAGGGCTCTGAGGCAAAGCTTTTATATGCCCCACGGGATCGTTCAGGCATGGATTCATGTGTATTGCGAAAGAGAGAAGCAAAAATAGTACCAAAAAGAGAAGAAGTTCGTTTTTGAGGCGTTTCATCGGAGCAACGCGCCCCCGAAAGAGGGGCGAAAAATTACATAAGGCCGCGCATCATAAGATTCCAGTACATCGGCTTGAGCATATAGAGGTCAAAGGCCCACCATATCCAGCGCGGCTTGGCCGGATCGAGAGGGAAAGATGGAGCCGGTCCGTCATAGTTGAACTCCGCCAGCATGATCTTTCCATACTGGGTCTTCAATGGACATACGGTGTAGCCGTCGAATTTTGCGGGAAGATCTTTGCCTTCCATCGCCGCTATAAGATTCTCCTGCACGACAGGCCCGTGATGGCGCGCCGAACCACCCGTTTTCCCGAGGGGTATACCCAAAACGTCCCCTATTCCGAAGACATTTTTATACTTCATATGCTGCAGCGTGTAACGGTCGCAGGCAAGCCACCCTTTTGCGGTTCCCTTTTGCCACCCAAGTGGAGATTTCGCCACCGCATCGACAGCTTTCATAGGAGGTACCACATGTATGAAATCGTACCCTATATCTACCATCTCCACCTTTTTGATCATATCGTACTCTTCGAGGTCCGGGTCGTACTCCCCTTTAACGAAATAGGTATGTTCGAAAGTCGCCACCTTTTTCTCAGGATCGATCTTGCGCAGGATATGGTTCCACTTATCCTCTATATTGCCGTACATCGGGGTAACTTCATCGACAAGCGTCTTGTTGTATTCGGGTAGGCCAAATAGTTTATCGCCTTTTTTGCAAAAGAGCGCTTTTACATTTTTATGTACGTCACTTCCTCCGACCGGTCCGTTCCCCCGTAGAAAATCGTCACTCAGATATAGTATCTTTTGCGGCGCACCTCCACACTTTATAGGCGTATCGGGTTGAGTGTAAATTGCGGTTAGAGGATTGGCTTCGCTCGCTTTTTCGGCAGCGGCTCTAAGCTGTTTGAACCACTCCCATGTAGCCGTTCCCCCTTTTGCCGTACCCTTTACAGGATCGTTCAGATATACGCTCGATATTCCGTTTTTTCCGACAAGATCGGGTCTCATCCCCTCGATTCGCTCATAATCGTATTGCAGCCCGGTAGCGACTATCAGAAAGTCATATTTTATCTTTCCATTCTTAGCGGTCTCAACGCTGTTCGCATCCGGATCGAAAGCGAGCACTTCATCTTTTACCCATTTTACGCCGTCAGGCATCAAATCGGCATTGGGCTTTTTGATATCCTCTTCATCATACAGCCCCGCCGCCATAAATACCTGGCCGGGCTGGTAAAGGTGTATATCGTTAGGGGCTATTATCGTG
>JALSPH010000145.1 GCA_026986055.1 Campylobacterales bacterium | reverse complement strand
CTTCAAAACGCCTCTTGCCATAAGAGTCTCGACGGCCGGAATCTGTGTAGCTGCGACAAACTCTCTTACAAGATCGGCGCTGCCTGAATGTATGATCCCCCCTCCGAGGTAGAAGACCGGGCGCTTGGCATTGCAGATAGCTTCGGCTGCCTTTTTTATCTGCCTGACATTCCCTTTTGTAGTAGGACGGTAGGTCGGAATGTCGACATGCGTAGGGTAGTCGAACTTCGCAAGCTCGGCCGTTACATCTTTTGGAATATCCACATGCACCGGTCCCGGCCTGCCGCTTGCGGCTATGTAAAATGCCTCTTTGAGTATACGTGGAAGCTCGGCCGCACTTCTTACCAGGTAGTTGTGCTTCGTACATGAGCGGCTTATACCGGTTGCGTCGATCTCCTGAAATGCGTCGGTTCCTATGAGTGTTATCGGAACCTGCCCGCTGATGACTACAAGCGGAATGGAGTCCATATATGCAGTCGCAAGGCCGGTTACCGCGTTTGTAAAACCGGGGCCGCTTGTTACGAAAGCAACCCCCACTTTTCCGGTAGAGCGCGCGTACCCCTCTGCAGCATGAACGGCTGCCTGCTCATGTCTTGTAAGAATATGTTTGAAATCATTCTGTTTATAAAGTTCGTCATATACATTCATGATGGCACCGCCGGGGTATCCAAAAACCGTATCTACCCCTTCAAGCTTCATAGCTTCGATCACCATCTGTGCACCGGTCATCTCCATGGCCGTCTCTCCTAGGTTAAGAAATTTGCCGATTATACCCAAAAAGTGGTTAACCCTGAATTTCGTGCCGTGCCGATTTAACAGGTCACAGTTTCAGTATAGACTCGATCTTCCGACTCTATGCTCTAAATTGTGTAACCGTGACCTATAAAGCGTTATAAAAACTCTTTCAGATCGCCACTGCAAGCTGCTATCGCCACTCCTTCACGCAACCCGTCATCGACCACTATCGACTCGTCAAACCCCAAAATCGAAAATATAGCCTCGTATATGAGTATCCCAGCGGCAATAAGATCCTCTCTGCCTACTCCTACTAGCTCCTGCCTGCTTTTATGGTCGAGATCCAAAAGTCTCTTTAGCTGAATCTTCAGGTCGCTCTTTTCAACTACTGTCCCGTTAACTTTGCTAGCGTCGTAGGTTTTGTATGTCAGACCAAGTTTCATAGCGGCTACCGTTGTCGGTGTTCCGGCAGTAGCCACAAAAAGCTGCGGCCTCTTTTGAAGCATCTTCTCTTCGACGAACTCTCTCATCTGTAGAGTCAAATTTGGCATCTCCTGTTCAATTTTCTCCAAACTTTTATACTTTTGTGCGACTGTGACGATCCCGACTTTAAAGCTTCTACTCTCGAAATCTCCATTGTCGAAAAACAAAATTTCGGTAGAACCGCCCCCTATATCGACCATAACGAATCTTTCACCCTTGAAACCGATCTTCTCAAGACGCTTTTTAACCGCCAAAAGCGTCAAGCTAGCCTCCACATCCCCGGAAATTGTACGAAACTCTATACCCGTCTCTCTCTTTATTCTATCTATCACATCTTTTGCGTTTGAAGCTCTTCTGACAGCTTCAGTCGTCACGGCGACAATGGGCTTGCCGAAATTCAAAACCCTCTTTGCTTCATCTGCCGCTTCTATTATCCTCTCTATAGCCTCATCGCCGATTTTACCGCTCTCATGAAGCCCGTCCGCCGTTTTGACAATCTTCTCATATAGTGCAATCGGCTCCAAACTTTTACAATCCATCTCTACGCCTCTAAAGGTGTTGGAGCCAAGATCTATGGCCACTACCGAATCTCTTTTCATGAAGCTTCCAAAATATCCTCGGGCAAGATAGCAGGGTCTATTTGTGCAGTATCAACAGAAGGCCTATCTTCAATTTTTTCCGCAACTGCATGTTCATTGAGCCATGACCCTATCTCGTCATCCATACCGAAAATCTCCAGATACCTCTTTACGGCACCAAGAAGCCTCTCCTCATTTTTAAAGAGACTCTCCATCTGCACAAGATAGGCATGCTTTATGAGCGTTACTATTTTCGCTCTTTTTTGCAAAATATCCATAAAAGGAGCCATAACTTTTTTTATGGAGGCCACATCCCCTTTCGAAGCCGCCTCTTCCCCTTTTTTTACACTCTTGTACCAAACCTCTTCCAAATTTTTTACAATCTTTGTCTCTTCAAGAATCGGGTTCTGCTCTAAAATCTTGTATATGGCGGCATAACTCTTTTCTGCGAAATATCTCATTGCCGAAGCGTATAGGTTCGCCCTCTCTATAAGCTCTCTCGCACTCTCTTTCATATCGGGAAACTCCATCAGCTTGGCAGCCAATCGTGCAGCCTCCGCATAGTGTCCAGCCTCCAGCTCACTCATCGACTTTTTTGCAATCGCATCGGCAATTTTCTCTATCTTCTTGTACTCTTCAAGCTCCATTATAGCCGGGTACCGTTTTGCAAGCTCTATCGCGGCTTTGAAATCTCTTTTGGTTACAAGTTTCATGAAGAGCTTGTATATCTCTTTCTCGTTCAGTAGCGCTTGAATGAGTCTACTTTTGCTCGATATTCCTCTAAAAGGTTTAAGAAGCTCTTTTGCCCTATCTTCACCGCCGTTTTGAAGTATGATCTTTTTAGCCTTCGCAAAGAGAGTCTCCCACTCTCTCTCCATAGACTCGTAATATCGGTTCTGTTTCAGCATAGGATATTTTGCAGCCATCGAGTAAGCCAGCTGATACTTCTTCTGTTCGACGGCGGTTTTGAACTTCTTAAAATCGGAAAAATCGTTTAGAAGTTGTTGAACCAGAAGTCGTTTGGATGCCTCTAC
>JALSPH010000144.1 GCA_026986055.1 Campylobacterales bacterium | reverse complement strand
ATCCACAAAGTTGTCTATATAAAACTTTGTAGTTTTTTTTCCAACATCGGTTAAAAAAGGGCCTGCTCCTATTCTGTAAAGCCACGTCTTTTTTCCAAAGTATTTAGCAATTTTCATCTGCTTTAGCCATCCATGTGGCACATATGGCTGCCAGTCGGACAGAAAGCCTCCTCCACCCATCACAAATAGATCACATTTGTATATCGCTATCAAAGTTCTAACTATATCAAATGTCAATACAGAATGAAGCCATTTTTTTTTACCAATTGGAAACTGCTTTACTGCATTTATATTTTGAGTTTTTTTTGTATACTCAGGAGAAAAAGAGAGTGCTGTTATTGTGCATCCGGGATACTTCTTTTCAAAAATCTCAATTAAAGCCTGCAAAATAGCTTCATCTCCAATATTTCCATGGCCATACCATCCTGAAATCACAATATTTTTGATTTTAGCCATTTAAAAAAACCTGCTTAATTCCCCTTAGTTGCTTAAGCCTCATATAATACATTTTGTTGTTTTCCAATTCATTGTATAACTTTAAATCCCTTTGTTTTAGCACACGAGCCGGATTTCCGCCTACTATCGAACATTTAGGAACATCTTTGGTCACAACACTTCCCATGGCTACAACACTTCCTTCCCCAATAGTTACACCTGGCACTAATGAAACATTATCACCAATCCATACATTTTTTTCAATGGTCACTTTTTTTAGATAAGTATACCCATCATATGGGAGCATTGTAGCACCTTCATACCTATGATTCGATGTATGTATAGTTATTCTTGGACCTATAATGACATTTTCACAAATTTCCAAGCCCCCAATAGCCCAAATATAAGCATAGGGGCCTATATAAATGTTATCATGCCAAATAATGTTTTCATGATTCCCGAAAATCGAATTTGGTGTTATGTCAATATTTTTTCCCAAAATACCGAGCTTTCTTTTCAGCAAAAATCTTTTAACCTTGCTTATAATCATCATTGTATATCCTAAGAAGATAATAAATTATAAAACTGCCTCCCACTATACGCAACACTACTGTACTTATAGCCGCACCTTCAGCCTGAAACAGAGGGATTAAAAATAAATTTCCAATATAATTCAATGGTAATTGTATCCAGTTTAAAATAGTTAGTAAATAAGCTTTCTCGATCGTAAGCATGGCCAAAGACATAGGATTGACAACTATACCAAACGTAAATGCTAAAAGTAGTATTTGCAGCACCGATATACTTTCACGATATTGTGTGCCAAATAGAAAGTCTATTATAAACAAAGAAAGTGCTTCCAAAACAAAAAGCAAAAGAACAACGTATTTCACTTTTTCCAATATTTTATTTATAAATTCTCGTATATTGTTCTCTATTATATACTTATCTACTTTTGGCAAAAGAGTATTAACCAAGCTGGTAGTTATTAGGGGAAGAATCATTGCCACATTCATAGCAACGCTATAATATCCAACTTGCTCGGATGTACTCATTTTTTGAAGCATCATTATATCCAGTCTCATAATTACCATAACCGCCAAAGATGAAAGAAATATCCAAAATCCCAATCTATATATCTCTATAAAATGCCTAAAATCGATTCTTTTAAAATTTTTTCTATTTTTAAACAGAAAAGGCAATGTAAGCACTGATACGGCAAATGAATATACAATAATATAACCCATCAAATATTCATCTTCTGTAAATAACATAGTAATAAAAACGACACTGCAAAGCTTAATAAAATTATGAAAAATTTTAAGTGTAGAATATATTTTGAAATTTTGTATTGCTTGGTAGTGCCCCAGAATAACTGCAAAAATAGAATGCAAAACTATCGCAAAAGCTATTACCAGTATAGAATCTTTAAAATTTTCCGTATCAAAAAAAAAGATAGATATCTCTTTTGCGGTAAAAAATAGTATTGTCATTAAAAAGAGTGATAAAACTATCTTGCTAAAAATAATTGTTGTTAATATTTCTTTCTGTATGGACAGACGGGTGCTGGTATATTTTACATAAGAGGTTGAAATTCCAAAATCGGAAAGCTGGATAAAAAATGTAAATATTGCCAAAAGTAGAGAAAATATTCCATACTCATGCGCACCAAGCTCCCTTGAAATTATGACTAAAGTTGTAAAGCCAATTCCTTGGGAAACTGCATTTCCAAGCAAAACATTTATCAAATCTCGAATTGTTTTAGATTTTATCTTTCCAATAATCATTTTATACCATAAAACTCTCTATACCACTTGACGAACTCACCGATGCCTCTCTCAAGATCCGTTGACGGTTTGTACCCGACATCCCTCTCCAAGGCGCTTGTATCGGCCCATGTTGCCTCAACGTCACCGGGCTGGATGGGCATCATATTCATTTTGGCTTTTCTGCCGAGATGTTTTTCAAGTGTCAATATAAAGTCCATAAGCTTGACAGGTTTTCCGTTTCCTATATTGTAGACTCTGTAAGGGGCTGAAGATGTGGCAGGATCGGGGTTTATGAAGTCAAAATCACTGTTCTCTTTTGCAGGATTTTCTATGACTCTGACAACCCCTTCGACAATGTCGTCTATATATGTGAAATCTCTTTGCATCTTTCCATAGTTGAAAACATTTATAGGTCTGTCGTTCAAAATAGCATCGGCAAAGAGCATAGGAGCCATATCCGGCCGGCCCCAGGGACCGTAAACGGTGAAAAAGCGAAGGCCTGTAGTTCTTATGCCGTAAAGGTGGCTATATGTGTGGGCCATCAGCTCGTTGCTCTTCTTCGTGGCTGCGTAGAGGCTCACAGGATGGTCCACGCTGTCGCTCACTTTAAACGGCATCGATTTGTTTAGGCCATAGACGCTAGAACTACTGGCGTAGCTCAGGTTTTCAACATTATGGTTTCTGCACCCCTCCAAAATGTTCGCAAAGCCTACCAGATTGCTGCTTATATAAGCGGATGGGTTCTGTAAAGAGTAGCGCACTCCGGCTTGTGCTCCAAGGTTACATACGGCATCGAACCTCTCTTTGGAAAAAAGCTCATCGATTGCACAAGAGTCGGCCAAATCTATTTTGTAAAAGGCGCAAGAGCCAAACGTTTTGCTCTCTGCCTTTTTGCCATACTCCATCGATTCGCTCTTTATTCCCAGCTCTTCAAGCCTTCCGAGCTTCAGCGACACATCGTAATAGTCGTTAAGATTGTCGATCCCAACTACTTCATACCCTTTTTCAAGAAGCCTCTTTGAGAGGTGGAAGCCTATAAAACCTGCAGAGCCCGTTACCAATATTTTCACGATAGTTACACCTTTTACGCCACAAAACGGAAAAATTGAAAAATTATTTTTTTATTATATCTAATTAACAAGAGGGTACTGACTAAAAGATGATTTGTCCATTATTTTAATTTAAGTGGCAGTAGAGAGATCGCCAAACGAGTGCGATTTGCCTACGGACGCCTGCAAAATCTCTAAAAACCGCTAACAGCTTCGCTACCCTGACGGGCAAGCGCGGTTTTTGGCCGAGATTTTTACGTCTCAAATCACAAGTTTGACTCTCTATCTCTGCCACTCTTTTTTAAAGTATCATTTAGTTATGGTTGAAAGAAAAGGCCCCGAAGGGCCGGAGGTTACGCCAAAGCAGCTTTCGACTGCTCGACGATTTTGGCAAAGCCTGCAGGATTGTTCATAGCCATATCGGCGAGAATCTTCCTGTCAAGCTCGATGCCGGCTTTTTTAAGGCCGTGCATGAAAGTGGAGTAGTTCATATCGTTCAGACGGCACGCAGCGTTGATACGAATGATCCAGAGTTTTCTAAACTCCCTTTTCTTCTGTTTTCTGTCGCGGTAAGCGTATACCAGGCTTCTTTCAACCTGCTCTTTCGCTTTTCTGAAATGTTTTCTTCTTCCGCTGTAAAAGCCCTTTGCGAGCTTCAATATCTTCTTGTGTCTTCGGCGTCTTACGACTCCAGTTTTTACTCTTGGCATCTCTTTCCTTTCTTTACCTGTGCATCTTTTGATGTAAGGTGCCGGACCTCTTTTTTAAAATCTGGCCGGACTTGCCCTTTTTAAGGGGAACTACAAACTAATTTCCGTTACTTCATTCCAAGCATAGCTTTTACGCGAGGCGCATCTACTTCTGCTACATACTGTGCAGATCGTAGTTTTCTTTTGCGCTTTTGGCTCATTTTGGTCAAAATGTGGCTTCTAAAGGCTGATCCGCGCTTTATCTTGCCGCTCTTTTTGACCTTGAAGCGCTTTGCTGCGCCGCGTACCGTCTTCATTTTTGGCATGAACTTCCTCCTTTATAAGATAATAGACGATTTCGTCTATAAAACGGGGCGTAATTATACCTAAATATTACTGAATGTAAAATGAGCGAAAAAGGCACCGGCCAAAGTAGCGAAGCTGTTAGCGGTTTTTAGAGATTTTGCAGCCGTCCGTAGGCAAATCACACTCGTTTGGCGATCTCTCTGCTACCGCTTTTAAAATGTGTGACTAATCTTTAGCCGGCGCCAAAAGAAGGCTGATTTCGTCTCCGCAAGGAGACGAAGAAGTGGTTGAAAAAGGCTATTTTTTACCGGGCTTCTCTTTTTTTGGCACTACGTACATATTGACATAGCGTCCCTCGTGAAAAGGGCCCTTTTCAAGTTCGCCCACATCTTCAACCATCGGCCAGACAGATTTGAGCACTTCGACACCCGCCTCGGGGTTCGCCATCTCGCGGCCGCGCAGGAAGACTCTAAACTTCACATGCTTGCCCTGCTCGAGAAACTCTCTTGCATGCTTCACTTTGTAGTTTATGTCGTTTTGGGCGATCTTCACGGAGAGCTTTATCTCTTTCACCTCGATCTGCTTCTGCTTCTTTTTCGCCTCTTTCTTCTTCTTCTCCTGCTGATACTTGAACTTGCCGTAGTCCATTATCTTTGCGACCGGCGGATTGGCCTGAGGGGCAATCAGAACGAGATCTAGCCCCATGTCGGCCGCTTTGTCAAGCGCCTCGTCACGGCTTACAACGCCATATTGCGTACCGTCATCGCCAACAAGGCGAACCTCACGGGCCCTGATATCTTCGTTCATGATCACATCGTTTTTCTTACTCAAATTCTGACCTCACTTGTCTGCTCCTTTATGAGTTTTATAAATTCTTCCGCATCCAGCGTGTACTGTTCGCGTTTTCTTCTGTCTCTTACCGCAACTTTACGGCTTGAGACCTCCTCGTCTCCTATGATCGCTATCATAGGTACCTTCTGCTTTTCTGCCGTTCGAACCCTTTTCGCCAAAGATTCGTTTCTATCGTAAATCTCCGTATCTATATCAAACTCCGCAAGCTCGGCGGCAAGTTCTTTTGCGTAAGCTTTGTGGTCATCGGCGATTGGGACGAAAATCACCTGGGTCGGAGCTATGAACATAGGAAACTCTCCGGCAAAGTGCTCGGTCAATATAGCTATAAAGCGCTCGAAACTTCCGAGGATCGCCCTATGTATCATAACTGGGCGCTTTCTCTCGTTATCTTCGTCTACATACTCCATCTCGAAACGCTCCGGGAGGTTGAAGTCAACCTGTATCGTTCCACACTGCCATTTTCTTTTCAAAGCGTCCGTTATCTTTATATCGATCTTAGGACCGTAGAAGGCGCCACCCCCCTCGTCTATCCCATACTCGAATCCATTCTCGTCAAGCGCCTCTTTCAGGGCCTTCGTAGCGCTCTCCCAGATCGCGTCGTCACCTATCGCTTTTTCGGGTTTGGTCGATATCTCCATCTCATACTCGAATCCGAATATCTTCATAACCCTGTCGACAAACTCCAAAACATCTATAACCACCGGTTTAATCTGCTCTGGAGTACAGAAAATATGGGCATCGTCCTGCGTGAACTCACGAACTCTCAAAAGCCCGTGTAGCACTCCGCTCTGCTCGTGGCGATGCACCACTCCATACTCGAAATATTTGAGAGGAAGCTCTTTGTAGCTGTGAATCTCTTTCTTGTATATAAGAATATGGCCGATACAGTTCATAGGCTTAAGACCATACTCCTGACCGTCTATCTCGGTCAGATACATATTTTCGCCGTAACAGGCGTAGTGGCCGCTCGTATGCCACATCTGCGCCTTCAAAATCTCCGGTCCCCTGACAGGTTCGTAACCTCTGCGCCTATGCGCACGCCAAAGAATCTGCTCAATCTTGCTTCTTAGCCTCGCACCTTTTGGCATCCAAAAGGGCAGACCCGCTCCCGCCTCTTCGTCGAACATAAAAAGGCCCAGCTCCGCACCTAGCTTGCGGTGGTCTCGCTTTTTGGCCTCCTCTATCATTTTAAGATACTCTTTGAGGCTCTCTTTATCGGCAAAGGCTATACCGTATATGCGAGTCAGCATCTCATTCTTTTCGTCACCGCCCAAGTAGGCTCCGGCAACTCTTGTCAGCTTGAAGTTTCTCAAATACTTCGTATTCGGCACATGGGGCCCACGACAGAGATCTTCGAAATCTCCCTGCCTATATATACAAAGGCGGTCATCCTCTATCTTTTTCATGACCTCCCGCTTCAAGTCGTCACCGGCGAACTTCTCTTCAGCTTCCGATTTTGAAATACAGTAGCGCTCGATATCCTGCTTTTTACCGGCAAGCTTCTGCATCGTCTTTTCTATCCTCTTCAGGTCTGAGTCGCCTATCTTCTCGTCGACCCTGAAGTCGTAGTAAAAGCCTTCGTCGACTACGGGACCGACGAAAAACTTGGCATCGGGATAGAGCTGTTTGATGGCTTGAGCCATTAGGTGAGCGGTTGAGTGGCGTATGACTTCGAGAGCTTCAGGGGAGTTGTCGTAATATATCGGTTCACAATCTTCGCAGCCTGTTTCGGCGGCGGTTTGAGTGTCTACTATCTGCCCATCTTTCGATTTATAGGCGATGATCTCTTTCTCTTCCAAGCAATTCCTTGTTTAAACTAAAAGTTAAAAATTAAAAACTAAAAGTTATTGTACTAAATTTTTTGGGCAAAACAATACAATTTTGGTTTTTTCCAAACTTTCAGTTTTTAATTTTCAACTTTTAAATAAAGAAGTGGTGGCCACGACAGGACTTGAACCTGTGACCACTACCATGTCAAGGTAGTGCTCTACCAACTGAGCTACGCGACCATCCGTTGCGGTTATATTAGCAGAAAAAATGCTTATTTTCCATAAAATGGAGTCCAAGCGGGGTTTTTGTGCGGGAATTATACAGAATATTCATTGATTTTTCCTTAAATCTTTTCGGAAAAAGAGGTGATCTGCAACCATCCAGACTACGGCGAAGTCTATCATGACATCTGCGAAATTGAATACGGCGAAGTCAAAACCGCAGTGCCAGTGAACGTAGTCCACTACCCCTCCGTGCATAAAACGATCGGCTATATTGCTTATGGCCGCACCGAAAAGAATACCAAGAGGCAGTGCGTACTCTCTCATATGCTTTCCGTGCATGATATAGCCCAAAACGGCCGCAAGAAGTGCGATCTGAATCCACTTCAGATATGGGCCCAAAAAGGCGAACATCGAAAACGCCACTCCCTTGTTGTAGACAAGAGAGAGCGTAATACACTCGCTCTCCCACCGCCAACCGGCAAGAAATATCTCTTTGATACTCTGGTCTACAATATATATACCGAAGAGAGCCAGCACAAAAGATAACCAGCTTTTCAAATCTGCTCTATCCATTTAGGGCTTTTTTGAAAAACTTCTCCAGCTCCTCCATCCACTTCTCGATCTTGCCGGCATTTTTGCCTTCAAGGAGTATACGAAGTTTGTTTTCCGTTCCGCTGTAGCGGATGAGTGAGCGGAGGCCGTCGGCTTTGATCTTCTCCTCTCTCTCTTTCAACCCTTCTATGGTATCGAGCGGCTTCTTTTCCGATACATAGAGGTTTTTAAGCTGCTGAGGGTAAAGTTCGAAAGGGTTTAGAACTTCGCTGGCTCTTTTACCCTCACTTAAAATCAGTGCGATAGTCTGAAGTGCCGTAACAAGGCCGTCCCCCGTCTTGGCATACTCGCTGAATATAACGTGGCCGCTCTGTTCTCCGCCTAGAACGCACCCGCTCTTTTGCATCTCCTCAAGGACATACTTGTCGCCCACGTTGGATCTGATAAGTTTTATCCCGCAGGATTTCAAAAAGTCTTCGAACCCTTGGTTGCTCATGACAGTGGCAACCACGCAATCGTTCGTCAACTTGCCGTTCCTCTTTAGATAGATAGCCAATGCTCCTATAAGTTTGTCCCCATCGACCTGCTCTCCATTTTCATCCACGACCACGAGCCTATCTGCATCTCCATCGAAAGCGAAGCCGATATCGGCTCTATACTCCCTTACCTTTTCGCTCAACGCTTCAGGGTGCATTGCACCGCAATTGTCGTTTATGTTGTAGCCGTTGGGTTGGTTGTTTATGACTATGACATCTGCGCCAAGCTCTTCGAAGACGGTAGGGGCCACTTTGTATGCCGCACCGTTTGCAGTATCCAGCACTACCCTTACGTTGTTTAGGGTCAAATCGGTAGGAAATGAGTTTTTAAGCTGTACTATATAGCGCCCTATGACATCGTCGATACGCTTGGATGAGCCTATCTCTCTGCCGGTTTTACGCCCTGACATAATAAGCTCTTCATTGAAAAAAATATCCTCTATAGCAGCTTCATCCTTTTCGTTCAACTTGTTTCCGTGAGCATCGAAAAATTTTATTCCGTTATCTTCATATGGGTTGTGGCTCGCACTTATCATTATGCCGGCGTCACACCTCATATTTTCGGTGAGAAATGCTATGGCAGGAGTAGGCATGGGGCCAATCTGAATTACATTGTAGCCGACGGCCGTCAACCCGCTGACAAGAGCGTTCTCTATCATGTAACCGCTTCGCCTTGTATCTTTACCTACCAGTATCTTGTTGGTTTTGGCATGTTTTCTAAAATATATTCCTGCCGCCATCGCCAGCTTCATCGCCACAAAAGCGTCAAGATCTTTACCTGCAAGCCCTCTTACCCCATCCGTACCGAAAAGTCTCATCTCTCCCCTTTGTAGAATTCTTACATTTAATTTAAATTTAATAAACTTTAAGCTATGATTCCCCAGAATTTTCTAACGACAAGGATTATACCATATGGCACATCATAAATCAGCGATAAAACGTATTCGTCAGACAGCGAAGCGCACGACACGCAACCGCTACTATAAAACACGTATCAAAAACATTGTAAAGGCGGTCGTTACAGCCGTAGAGAGCGGCGATAAAGAGGCTGCGGAAAATGCGATGAAGATAGCTAACCGCGAACTTCACAAATATGTAAGCAAAGGAATATTGAAAAAGAATACGGCTGCCCGTAAAGTAAGCCGCCTACAGACGAAAGTCAACGCTCTCGGCGCGGCGTAACAACCGCCCGTGCCTCCCGGACAAAACCAAAAATTCCGACGCCGCTAAATGCTTAAAGAGAAACTCCAACCCTTTATAGACCGATACAACGAAATCAACACACTTCTAAGCTCTCCCGATATAACAGGCGACATAAAGAAGATGACCGCCCTCTCAAAAGAGCAGTCCGATCTCGAACCGCTCGTGGAGAAGGCTAAAGCCTACATAGAGACCGTAGAAGCTATCGAGGAGAACCGCTCTTTGCTCTCGGACCCCGAGCTTGGAGAGCTTGCGGCCGAGGAGCTCAAAGAGCTCGAGCCAAAGCTCGAAGAGATGAACGAAGAGATCAAACTTCTTCTGCTTCCGAAAGACCCTAACGACGACAAGAACATATACCTCGAAATTCGGGCAGGTACCGGCGGAGACGAGGCGGCTCTCTTTGTCGGAGACCTCTTCAAAGCGTATGTAAGGTATGCAGAGAACAAAGGGTGGAAGATTGTCATAGAGAGCTCAAGCGAAAGCGAAGCGGGGGGATACAAAGAGATAGTCGCCCTCATAAAGGGCGAAAAAGTCTACAGCAGGCTCAAGTACGAAGCCGGTACCCACCGTGTGCAGAGGGTTCCTGCTACGGAGTCTCAGGGGCGAATACACACTTCAGCCGTTACGGTAGCCATCCTGCCGGAAGTTGAAGATGTGGATGTGCAGATAAATCCCAACGATTTGAAGATAGATGTCTACCGCTCCAGCGGATGTGGGGGCCAGTCGGTCAACACTACCGACTCCGCAGTGCGCATAACCCATATTCCTACAGGCATCGTGGTTTCTATGCAGGATGAGAAATCGCAGCATAAAAACAGGGAGAAGGCGCTGAAAATTCTGAAAGCGAGAGTCTACGAAAAGCATCTGCAAGAGCAGCTTGCCGCTTCGAGTGCCGACAGAAAAGCCCAGGTCGGCTCAGGGGACAGAAGCGAACGCATAAGAACCTACAACTACCCCCAAAACCGCATAACGGACCATAGAATCGGCCTTACCCTCTACAGACTCAACGAGATAATGGAGGGTGGACTGCTAGATGAGATCATAGAACCGCTCATCGCCCATTTCCAAGCCGAAGCGATCAAAGAGGCCGGCCTCCAATAATAAGTCGGCCCTAAAAGCCTTCTATACCTCTTGTTATATTGGAGGAGAGCATAGCGAGCTCTCTTCCGACGGAGAGCCTCCGCTGCTCTGAGCCGGATCTGTCGTCAAGCAGATTCCACCCATGCTTGACTATGGTGTTTTTGACCATCTTTGTATACTTCTCTCTCATTTGCGAGTAGCGCTCCAGATATGTCGCAGCGATGAAACCGCTAAACTGCATACCCTTCTCTCTCGCTTCGTAGCGCGCCTCTCTGAACTCCGCATATGCCCAGTGGCGGTTTAGGTTTCTCATATAGGAGGCTATCGAATCCTCCAAAGAAGAGAATATCCTTATCTTGTACCTCTCCCCTTCGGGCCTGTTTTTTGGGATCAACCCCTTTTTACCCCATGTCCATTCGCCAAAAAGGTTGTTGGCCTCTTTTGCGAAGCGGCTTTTACCCCAGTTGCTCTCTATGGCAGCTTGTGCCAACACCAGTGAGACTGGGATGGTGTCTACCCTTTTAAGGTACTCTCTCTTGTCGTAAAGGGACTTTATACGATACTTCTTCGCGATCTTGGCAAGCCTTGCAACCGCTTCCGGATTCGCTATACCATCTTCGGTAAAGTGGGAGAAAAAGGCTTCAACAAAAGCGCGCTCACGCCTTATCTTCTCCTCCTCTTTCAAAATAAGGGGGTATAGTATCTTCACGAAACGCTCTTTTTGCTCTTTTTTATCTTTTATCTTATAGTAGTCCACCGGAAACGACTTCAGCGTATCGGCGACCATTACTGCCGACATAAACAGCAGCCCCGTAACCATTCTAATCAAATTTTCTCTCCAGTTTGGCATCTAATATATGGCGAACCTCCCCTTTCAGGGTCA
>JALSPH010000143.1 GCA_026986055.1 Campylobacterales bacterium | reverse complement strand
CGTAAGGAGAAGCACTAACTCCACCTTTTCGGTCCGTAAAGAGTGTTTCGATCTTCACAATCTTTTCGCCATATCCACTTTAGCGCGCAGATAAGGAAACTCGTTGCCCTCTATAACCCAGTGCTCTTCGACATTTTCGGGAATTTTTATGCCGTCGACCTCTCTGTATGAGAGTATCTTCATGCGCCAGAAAGCGGGCTGGAGCCCACCTTTTACGGGTCGAAGGCGATCTTTGCTCTGAACCTCTACGATCTCTCCTTTAGGGTTGAAAAGAAAAGTTACGGAGGCTGAGATGTTCCCATCTTTTGCTACCGCTTCCACCCTGTTTGCATCAAGTTGCGTAAACTCGACCCCTTCGCGCTCAAAGAGAAGAGGGTTGTAGACGGAGTAGGCAAGCACTCTTGCAAGCTCCGAGCGGGCAAACTTCTCCCCCTCCCTCTTTCCTGTAGGAATTATGCCGAAAAGCAGCATCTCCATAGTGGCTTTTGCGCCGTGATAGGTCTCAAGAGCGTTGAAAGTAACGATCGGGTTGCTCTCAAGCCTGATAGCCCACAACATGTCGCAGGATGGTCTCAAAAGAGCCAAGGCGTGCATCTGTGCCCATTTGCTCTTGG
Organism: Campylobacterales bacterium; assembly: GCA_026986055.1. GTDB lineage: Bacteria > Campylobacterota > Campylobacteria > Campylobacterales > Hydrogenimonadaceae > Hydrogenimonas. The sequence continues at coordinate 10,755 of JALSPH010000143.1, read as the reverse complement.
GCCTGCTTCTATACTCCCCTTCCAGTTGCAGAACAAGAGTTTTATAAGAGTGCTCTTTCGCTTTGGACTCATCTATATATTTTAAAAGGGGATCGGGAAGTCTCTTGTTTGAACGGGGCGTCGTTTCGTTATTTTCCGCAAAGGCTTTTGCAAGCGTCTTAACGGTAGCGTCGAAGCTTGTCTGGCCATACCAGATGAAGCCAATATTCACAAGTGCGAGAATAACGATAACGGCAACAAGTTTTTTGAGAATATTCAAATTACACCCTTTTGTACGGTTTTTGACTCATATTATAGCAGCTATACGGAGAAACGTTTTTAAATCCAATAATCTATTTTGCATTGAAACATAGTGGTGAAATTGAATAAAAAGAGAGTAAGGAGTGGGGCCATAGACGGCATTCTTCTATAAGCCGGTAACAAGTTATCACCTGACCGCTATTCGGTTTGACCCTGTTCAGTAAGCTCCTGTGCTATTGTATTTTATGAAATATACGGTATTATAATATCTGAAAATTATAAATTTTAAGGAAGTATAGTGAAAAACATACTCATAAATCAAAATCCTCACTGGCAGGGCAAAAGATATACAAGTGTAAAAAGAGATGCTTTAGATAAACTAATCTCCTATTTGCCACTAAGGCAGATTATAACCATCACAGGGATTAGAAGGTGCGGTAAAAGTACTCTGGCTAAACAGGCTATTGAGTATCTTATCTCAAGTGGCGTGAAGGCTGAAAATATATTTTTTATCAATCTGGAGCATCCTAAATTTATAGATTATCAAGATGACCCAAGCTATTTGGGCGTGATATTTGATGAGTATCTCAAACTTGCAAATCCGCAAGGAAAAATATATTGTATCTTTGATGAGATACAGTATTTTAAAGATTGGCAAGTATATATCAAGAGTATGTATGAGAGTAGCGATGTGAAGTTCATCGTTACAGGTTCTAACTCTTCTATGCTCTCAAATGAGTTAAACACTCTACTTAGCGGCAGAGCTTTGAATATTTACCTAAAGCCCTTCTCTTTCGTTGAGTATCTGAGATACAAAGAGATAGATATAAGTTCCGAAATGGCAAAAATCAGTAATAAAATCGCCATAGCAAGAGCCAAAGAGGAGTATCTGAACTGGGGCGGGTTTTATGAGGTTTTTAGTGTTGAAGATGAGATGGTACGAAAAGAGATTTTGATCAATTATGCAAGAAATATTATCTATCAAGATATCGTACCAAGATATAAGATACGAAATGCAAAAAATATCGAAAAGCTCTTTTTCTATCTTATAGGCAATGTGACCAATATGATAAACTACACCTCTTTGTCAAAAACTTTTGAGATAAGCGAAAAGAGTATCAAAGAGTATTTAAATTACTTTGAAGAGGTCTTTTTGTTTTTTCGTGTCGACAAATACCACACCAAGCCAAAAGAGAGGATAAAGTCTTTTAAAAAGCTATACTGCATAGATAATGGATTTTTGAATTTAAGCTTCAATAAGCAGTTAAATAGTGGGATAAAGTTGGAGAATCTGGTGTTTAATATTTTGAGCGACAGGTGCGATTTGACCTATTTGAGAGATGTTTATGAGATAGACTTTTTTTGTAATGATACGCTCTATCAAGTATCTTACAAAATAGATGATGAAAAGATTAAGAAAAGAGAACTAAGGGCATATGAACACTTTAACAAAAATGGAAAGTTTAAAAATATGCTTATAACCTTTGATGCAAATGAAAGGTTGGATGGTGTTGATGTTGTAAGTTTTGATGAATTGTTTGATTGGCAAAATGGAAGGAAGCAAAAAGAGTGATATTAACTATCCGTTTACCAATCGTTTGGGAGTGTTTACGATTTAAAGCGTACAATACGAATATCGAAGCGAAGGAGTCGGGCAACCCCTGCACGGACATGGTTTTTGCTCCTCCTCCTAATACTCATTGGATTGACAGATCCGGCAATGTGCTTATCTTCCCTTTTCCCATCCCGTGCAGGGGTTGCCCGACTCCTTCGCCTCTTCAATAAGTTTTACGACAAAGGAGACGGATTTATGAAAAGAACTATATTTCTATCTACGGTTTTGGCTCTCTCGCTTACGGCGGGCCAGATATCGTTCAAAGAGGCGCCGCCCGCAGAGCGTGTCATGCCGCAAAGCGGAAAGATTCTCTCTTTCAACGACGCCATCAAAGATGCACGTGAGTGTGTCGTGAACATATCGGCCAAAAAGAGAGTAAGGCAAAATATTCCACCTGCATTCATGGACCCCTTTTTCAGGCAGTTTTTCAATATGCCCTACGGTAGAGTTATGCCTCGCGAGAGGATTCAGCAGTCGCTCGGATCGGGTGTTGTAGTCACTTCCGACGGTTATATAGTGACCAACAACCATGTCGTGGCGGATGCCGACGAAGTGCACGTCACGCTTCCGAACAGCACCAAAGAGTATACCGCCAAAGTGATAGGATCCGACCCTAAGACCGATATTGCGGTCATAAAGATAGATGCAAAAGGTCTCAAAGCGATAAAGGTAGGCGACTCGGACGCTCTTAAAACGGGCGATCTTGTTTTTGCCATAGGAAACCCTTTCGGAGTGGGGGAGAGCGTGAGCCAGGGTATCGTCTCCGCACTCGGAAAAGATAGCGTCGGTATAAACCAGTATGAAAACTTCATACAGACGGATGCAGCTATAAACCCGGGCAACAGCGGCGGGGCGCTTGTGGACAGCAGAGGGGCGCTCATAGGCATAAACAGCGCCATCATAACAAGAAGCGGTGCCAACAACGGCATAGGGTTCGCTATTCCGGTAAATATGGTGAAGCGCGTAGCCACGCAGCTAATAGAGCACGGCAAAGTCGAGTACGGCTATCTTGGGGTCAATATAAGCGACCTTACGCCTGACCTTCAGAAAGTCTACAAGAGCAAAGAGGGGGCGGTCATACTCAATGTCGATAAAGATACTCCAGCCCAGAAAGCCGGCCTGAAGCGAGGCGACCTGGTCATAAAGGTGAACGATACGCCTATACGCGATGCAAGCGATCTTAAAAACGCCATAGGCTCCATTCCTCCGGGTAGAGAGGTGAAAATCACCATCGAACGCAACAAAAAGATTGAAAGCGTGACGGCCAAACTGGCTAAATTTCCAGAGAGTGCGATAGAAGGAGGCCAAAGCAGCGGAGGCTTCGTGGAGGGGCTATCTCTGCAAAACCTGACCGATCGGATGCGCAGGCAGATGGGTATCCCTGAAGATATAGAGGGCGTTATGGTTACGGATGTTAAGCCTGAAAGTGCTGCCGATAAAGCGGGATTTATGCCCGGAGACATTATCATTCAGATAGAAGATACTATGATCAAACGTGTCGGTGACGTAAGAAGAGCTATGAAGAAGTACCCGGGAGACAAACGGGTATATATAAACAGAAGAGGGATGATCAAGATACTGGTTGTAAGGTAGGAGGGCAGATGACCAAAGTGCTGATGATAGAGGATGACGAGGAGCTTGCGGAGATTCTTAGCGAATATCTGCAAAAGTTCAATATAGAGACCATAAACGTTCCTGAGCCATTCTTGGGGCTTAGCGAGCTTGAGACTCACGATTTCGACCTTGTCATTCTCGATCTCAGCCTGCCTGGAATGGACGGCTTGGAAGTTTGCGAGCAGATACGAAAAAAGAGTGACGTCCCCATAGTGATCTCATCTGCAAGAAGCGACCTTACCGACAAAATAGTGGGTCTGGAAAAGGGTGCCGATGACTACCTTCCCAAGCCTTACGACCCAAGAGAGCTGGTGGCCCGCATAAAGAGTATCCTGCGCCGAACGGGGCGGGACGGAAAGAGGGGCGAAGAGGATAGAAAAGATGCCGATTTGAGGCTGGATGAAGAGACGAAGATGATCTATTTCAAAAATAGGCCTCTTCACCTTACGGCTGCCGAATACGGCATATTGTCCTATATGTTGGAGCATGCCAACGAAGTTGTTTCAAGAGAGGATCTCATCTACAATGTAGACGTCATACACGAAGAGAGCTCGCTAAAGAGCATAGACGTCATAATAAGCCGCATAAGACACAAACTCTCCGACAACCCGAAGCAGCCTCGCTATATACGCTCCGTGCGGGGACTCGGGTATCGTTTGACTCCATGAGACGCGTTTCGATATTTGTTTTCATCACCGCCATTTTTCTTATGGCAATTCTTGCAGCAGGTACCGCATTTTACTTCTACTCCGTCGGGGACAGGTACAGACACTCCCAGATGATGGTACAGCGCAATATACTCTTTGCGCAAAACATTCTTCTAAGACTCGAGCGTAGCAATGCAACGGAGGAGATAGAGGAGACTGCGCTCAAGTACGGGATGAAGTGGATAAAGAGCAGGGAAGATGGAGTCAGACTTCTTAAAGATGCCAAACTGCTCGGTCGCCAGCCTACACCTTTCGGTTTCATAGATATGTTGCAAAAGGATGGAAAGATCTACCTTCTCATCAACAGCTTCGGCAGGCTCATACTCTTTGAAGATCTGAAGTTCAAACCCTACGATCCGAAAGTGGTCTGGATCTACTTCGCCCTTACGGCCCTTTTGATGCTTCTTATCTATTGGGCGATATGGCTGAAACTGAAGCCTCTTAAATCTTTGCAGCGCTGCATACGGGAGTTTGGAGAGGGTCGGCTTGACATAAAGTGCAGGATCGAAGGAAGTGACGAGATCGCCCAGGTTTCACAGGCGATAGATGAAGCGATAGGAAGAATCAGGAAGCTAATAGACTCCAGAAACCTCTTTGTAAGAAATATAATGCATGAGTTGAAGACGCCTCTTGCCAAGGGGACTTTGACCGTGCAGATGTTGTCCGAATCGAAACAGAAAGAGAGACTTGAGACCATTTTCGCCCGTATGGACGGCGCCATAAGCGAGTTCGGTACGGTGGAGCAGCTAAACAGCGGCAGATTTCCGATGAATAAACGCCCCGTCATGATAGAAGACCTTGTCGACCAGGCGATAGATCTGGCTATGATAGATAGAGAAAGAGGGGAGTACCGTATAGAGCCGGTGCGGATAGAGGTTGATTTCAAACTCTTCAGCATAGCTTTGAAAAACCTCATAGACAATGCCATGAAATATTCGGACCAAAAACGCTTCATAGTTGAAGCCGGCTCGAAAGAGATAGTTGTCGAAAGCGTCGGCAAAGAGTTGGAGCACCCGCTCTCCTACTATACTCAGCCATATACTCAAGGAGAAGGGGCGGTAAGCGGGCTGGGGCTTGGCCTATATATCGTAGACCTGATCGTAAAAGCGCACGGGTTCGCTTTTTTGTATGAACACAAGGATGGAAAGAACAGGTTTATAATTAGATTTTAAAGAAAAGCGGCTATAATTTCACTCCTGTTGACCCGTTAGCTCAGCCGGTAGAGCAATTCCCTTTTAAGGAATGGGCCGTTGGTTCGAACCCAACACGGGTCACCACCATAACATACAAGATTGATAATCCTGTTAATAGGTGCGGTGGTAGTTCAGTTGGTTAGAATACCGCCCTGTCACGGCGGGGGTCGCGAGTTCGAGTCTCGTCCACCGCGCCATCATCCAACCCCCGTATCCCAACAACCACTTCCCAACCCCTATATCCAAGCAACCACATCCTAACCCCCATATCCCGTATCCCAAAACTACCCTCTAAGCTCTCTGAGTCTAACTTTTATCAGACCGAAAAACTCGTGCATCGCTCTGTAACTGTTTGAGAGCGCCTCTATGGATGGGAGAAAATCGCGCCAATCGTATGAACTCTTGCCTCTGTTTATATAGAAGTTTACTGCTGCTGGGTATAGGTTTTTTACGCCGGCAAGCCGAAAGAGGCGGAGGGCCCGTTTCATGTGGTAAGCGGAAGTCACGACGATGATGGCCGGATCTTCCTTCCCTATGATGGAGACGGCGTTTTTCGCATTTTCGTAGGTATCCGCACTCTCGGTTTCAGGAATGATGGCAAAATGCTCTACGTACCCTTTTGAGACGTTCATCTCTTTCGCAACTATCGGATCAAGGGCTCTTAACGTATCCAAAAGGCCCAGAAACTCGTTGTACCCTTCATCCCCTCTGCCGCTTACGATTACGGGAATATCAAGCTTCTTGGCTATGGAGAGACCGTATATGTGGCGTTTGAAAGATTCATCTACCAAAGGTATCGGGTTTCCTTCTATATTGCCGCCGCCGAGCGTTACGACCGCATTCGCTTTTTGGGGTATGGTTTGGCTTCTAAAGGGATCTTCGTAATAAGATAGCATCTTGTCCGCTACCGGATTTATGCTGATAAGGTACAAAAAAGCGGCGGCAAGCCCAAGAGGGAGTCTTGCCCGCTTTATAAAAATTGCGCAGAGCGCCAGGATCAGGATAAAAAACCCCGGCGGCAGAATAAAGGCGGTAAAGATTTTCGATATGGAGAATATCAAAAGAGAGTCACACCTTTTTCGCCTGCTTTGAGTTCGCCTATTACGTAGCCGTCGCTGTTTTCAAGAACTTCGGTAACGTTGTCGGGGCTTACGGCAAGAACCATTCCGACACCCATATTGAAGGTGCGGAACATCTCCTCTCTCTCTACATGTTCGCCGATGAGGTCGAATATGGGCAGGGTTCTGATTTTGGAGGAGTCTATGTATGCATGCAGGTTTTCAGGAAGCACCCTGGGGAGGTTTTCGACAAGGCCGCCGCCGGTAATATGGGCAAGTGCGTTTATCTTATCTTTTAATCGCTTGAATGTTTTGACATAGATTCGCGTAGGTGTCAAAAGTGTATCGATAAGAGGCTTGCCTTCAAAATTGTCGTCAAAGCTCATGCCGAGTTTTTCAAAAAGAAGTTTTCTAACCAGAGAGAAGCCGTTGGAGTGTATTCCGCTGCTTGGCAGTGCCACCAGAATATCTCCCTCTTTTACGTGCTCTAGCCTGTTCATTTCGCTCTTTTCGGCGATTCCTACGCTAAATCCGGCCAGGTCGAAATCTTTTTCGCTGTACATTCCGGGCATTTCGGCAGTCTCTCCGCCTATTAGGGCACACTCGCTCTGACGGCACCCTTCAGCGATCCCTTCTACTACGGCTTTCGCCTCTTCGACTTCAAGCTTGCCCGTTGCGTAGTAGTCGAGGAAAAAGAGGGGTGTCCCGAAGTTGCATATGAGGTCGTTTACGCACATAGCCACAAGGTCGACCCCTACGGTGTCAAGTTTACCGCTTTCGATGGCAAGTTTGAGTTTGGTGCCGACTCCATCGGTAGCCGCAAGCATGACGGGCTCTTTGTAGCCACCGGGAAGGGCGTAGGCTCCGGCGAAAGAGCCGATACCGCCTATGACGTTGGAGTCGAAAGTGGATTTGACGGCCGGTTTTATGGCCTCGACGAAGGCGTTTCCGGCATCTATATCTACGCCGGCATCTTTGTAGCTTACGTTACTCATCTGAAGTCTTCTTTTTGTCCCAGTCGCACGGCCCGAACACTTTGTTGAAGAACCAAAGAGATGGACAGAAGTTGGTAAATGCCCAAACCAGCATCATTATTATGATAAAAACTTGAAGAGCGACTCCGATTTTGAGCGAAAGCGCATCTCCTCCCGCTCCCTGGGCCATGAACATAAGAGCTATCCCAAGCATTATAGCGGTCAAAATTCTCTGAACTCTTTCAGCGCACATATTATGCCTCCATACCAAAATTTTGTGAAATTATATCACATTAACTTTCCGATAAATGTTTTTGAATAGAAGCTATCTTCTGCTTTATACGGCCCGATTTCCCTTTTCGTATATCCATTTTTATGTTGGTATAAACCCTGTTGCAGTCCGGTTCAAGTACGGAGTAGGCGAGGTTTATCACCTCCGTCGCCTCCTCTACCGTTTCGCATTCGAATATCGTCCCCATCGGTGTAAGTATATGCTCTATGCCGTTCTCTTTGAAAACCTTCATGATTCTGCTGACATATGCGCTTACACTCTCCCCTTTGTCGGTGGGAAACATGGCGAATTCGACCAGTGCGCTCATGATGCTCTCCTTAAATCTTTTTTGAGTATTATAATGTAAATATTTTGGAGTAAATTTCATATATGAAGCAAAGCGGTAAAGTTCAGATGCTTTTTTGGTTGCTCTTTTTTTCGGTGATGATTTTCATCTGGATCGTATGGATTGCGGCACAGACATTTGTTTTCGATGCTCCGAAAATGGAGCTTCCAGAAGAGCAGATAGCACTCATATTCATACTTTATGCCATCTTGATACTTCTTGTTCTTGCCGGTACCGTAATATCCGTATTTATAAACAACAAAAGATATATAAACAGGTTCGGCGTCTTGACTCTGCTCATATTTGTTACCTTTCTTGCCGGCAAAAGCCTTTTTGGTTAAAACCCCTTTAAAGCGATTTTGATACAATCTTGCAAAATTTGAAAATCGGAGTTTGATATGTGGTTGACTCAGGAAGTCGATGGTGTTCTTAGAAATGAATACGGTATGAAAGAGAAGATATTCGACAAAAACGGTGTCGAAGTTTACGACTCCGGTTACTTTGGGAAGGTGTTTCTTTGCGGCGGTAGGGCTCTCTATTGTGAACATGACAGTGCAATGAGGCATGAAATCATGGCACATACGGCCATGTGTACCCACGAAGAGCCAAAAACCGTTCTGGTTGTAGACGGAGGTGACGGGGCTTTGGCGGCAGAGCTTTTGAAACACAAAGAGGTAAAGATAGATATTGTCGAAAGAAGCGAGGAGGTCGTCGAAGCTGCCGAAGCTGCCGGGTTGTATTCAAAAGCTTTGCAAGATGAGCGTGTTGCGTTGAACAGCGGTTCGGCTTTTGAGTTTATGAAGGGTTGCAAAGAGGGGAGTTACGATATAGTTTTTCTAAACAGATTCGACGAGATCGATTTCGACGATGCCTCCTTCTTTGCCGAGATCGGGCGGCTTCTTGGCGAAAAAGGGTTGGTGGTTACCGATGCTTCGAGTCAGCTTTTCGATATGGCGGGCCATAAAGCGGCGCTATCGGCACTTGATGATGGGTTCAAGATAGTTATGCCTTTTAGCTACACATCTATGGTTCAGGCTGGAGGTGAGAGGTGGCTCGCTATGGGAAGCAGGTTTTTCCATCCCACTGCCGACATAAACCTGCAAAGAGCAGACCTTACCGACGGGTTTGTCTACTACAACAGCGATCTGCATGTGGCTAGATTCGCTCTGCCGACAGAGACGTTCGAAAAATTGAGAGAGTACATAAAAAGATAGATGGCTTTCGAACATGCAATAGCCCTTACCGGAGGTATAGCGAGCGGAAAATCGACCGCTTCCAACCTGCTGAAACTCTATGGGCTAAGGGTTATAGACGCCGATGCCGTTGCGAGGCAGATGCTTCAAAAAGAGGCCGATAGCATAAAAAAGATTTTCGGGAAAGAGTACCTCAAAGATGGCGTTGTCGACAGAAAAGCTCTCGCTGCATTGATATTTGGCGACAAAGAGGCGAGAAAGAGGCTCGAAGAGCTGCTCCACCCAAAAATCAGAGATGAGATAGTGAGACTAAGCGAAGAGCAGGAGAGGCTCGGGGGCCCTTACATAATAGATATTCCCCTCTTTTTTGAAACGGGCGCCTACCCGATAGATAGGGTCATAGTGGTTTACGCTCCGCGCGAGACTCAAAAAAAGAGGCTTATGGAGAGAGAGGGACTGAGTGAAGAGGAGGCGGAAGCCAGACTCGATGCTCAGATCGATATAGAGGAGAAAAAGGAGCGGGCCACCTACCTTATCGACAATAGCAGAAAACTTAAAGATTTACAGCGCGAATGTGAGCGCGTCTTCGATGAGATTACCAAAAACAGGTAATTTAACTAATAATTCTCCTTAATATAAGCGACCTTTAAGCTGTGATATAATTGCACCCGATTTTTTGCCAATCTATTTATTGATTGGTTGATGTTGCGCGAACTGCAAATTTACATTATATTAGCAGATTTGTTAAAAAGAGGATGCAAGATGACGGTAGCAAAATATTCGGCTAGCGGAAACGATTTCGTGATTTTCCATACATTTGTCAAAAAAGATCGCTCAAATCTGGCTAAAGCCCTTTGCGACAGGCAAGAGGGTGTCGGCGCCGACGGTTTGATAGTTTTGCTTCCGCATCCCGATTACGATTTTGAATGGCAGTTTTACAATGCTGACGGAAGCGGTGCCGCAATGTGCGGAAACGGAAGTCGTGCCGCAGCCCATTATGCCCTGAAAGAGGGGCTTGCAGGAAGTAAAATGCGCTTCTTGACGCAAGCCGGTGCCATAGAGGCGGAAGTTGACGGAGGCGTTGTCAAAAGCGAGTTGACACCTCCTGAAATTATCGATCAATCCATCGAGAGCGGCGGGAAGGTGTGGTGGCTTGTCGATACGGGAGTGCCCCACCTTGTAGCTATCGTCGAGAGTGTTGACACTTTTGACAAAGATGAGGCAAGAGAGCTGCGCAACAGGTTTGACGCCAACGTGAATATCGCATCTATCGAAAATGGGCTGCTTAGAGTACGCACTTACGAAAGAGGTGTGGAAGATGAGACTCTTGCATGCGGAACGGGCATGGCCGCATCGTTTCTGCGTGCAAATCTTGAGGGCAGGGTGCCGGACTCCATGATTGTCGTTCCAACGGGCGGCGAGAGGCTGGAACTTGCCAAAGAGGGCGAGACATTGACCCTGAAAGGGGAGGTTCGCCATATATTAGATGCCAAACTGGAGAGAAAATTTGATTAGAATGGTTACAGGGCTGCTGTTTATGTCGG
>JALSPH010000142.1 GCA_026986055.1 Campylobacterales bacterium | reverse complement strand
ATCCCCTACCTCCGGCGCACTCATTTGGGGCTTCATATCGTAAGTTTTAACCTTCGGGCTAGGTATCAAAACTCTCGATTCGTTCATAACCGGCTCTTCGACGCCTCCGTTGAAAAAGAAGGTGACATGGGCATACTTTTCCGTTTCGGCCGTATGAAGCTGGGTAAGCCCCGCTTTCGAGATCACCTCCGCGAGAGTATCTTTCGGAACCTCTTTTCTAAAAAGGACCGGATAGGGAAAGCTTTTGTCGTACTCCGTCATAGTGACTATGTGAAGGTGAAGAGGTTTTCTCTCAAAACCGTCGAACTTCGGGTCGCCCAAGGCCGTCACTATCTCTCTCATTCTGTCGCTTCTGAAATTTGCAAAAAGAACCCCGTCTCCATCTTGCATACCCTCGTACCCCAAAAAGGCTACCGGCTCTATGAACTCATCGGTAACATCCTTTGCGTAAGAGTCTTCGACATACTCTATAGGGTTCAGCTCCGTTTTAGGGGTAGCCTCCACAATGGCACGATACCCCTTTTCGACCCTCTCCCACCTCTGGTCTCTATCCATCGTATAGAACCTTCCGCCAAGAGTCGCGATGACGATCCGGTCGTTCGTGAACTTTTGAACCTCTTTCAGGTAGTCGGGTGCCGAAGTGGGTGAAACGTCTCTACCGTCTGTTATCAGATGCAAAAAGACTCTTTTGCCGCTTTTGGAGGCGATTTTGGCAAGACCTATTATATGCTCCAAATGGGAATGTACCCCTCCGTCGCTCATGAGGCCTACTATATGGATGTTGCCGCTTTTACCCAAAAACTCCTGCAGAGTCTCGTTTTTCTCCAAAGAGCCATCTTCAAGGGCTAGAGATATCTTGACAAGATCCTGGTAGAGAACTCTTCCGCTTCCAATGGTCATATGCCCTACTTCGGAGTTGCCCATCTGCCCTTCGGGAAGACCCACATAAAGGCCGTAAGTGTGTATGAGCGAGTGAGGGACACTTCTAAAAAGCTCATCGTAAGTCGGTTTTTTGGCAGCCAAAAAAGCGTTGGCTTTACCGTTTGGTTTGTAGCCTATGCCGTCGGTTATTATCAAAATAGTTTTGTTAGCCACGAAAATCCTTATCTTCGGAAGCCTCGCAAAGCCGCTTTGCGACAGAAACTTCCGTTAATCAAACATTTATAAATACTTTATACAACTTTATGCGCAACTATATTAAAATTATGCTTTTAAAATATTAATTTACAGGTATTAAAGATATGCTCTACTGGTTTTACCGTCATATGGACGTCAATCTCTTCCAGTACATCACCGTACGGGCTGGGTTCGCATTTTTCATCGCATTCATCTTGACCATCTACATCATGCCCCTTTTCATAGCGTGGGCCAAATCGAAAAAGGCTAGCCAGCCCATAAACAAATATGTTCCGAAGAGCCATCTGAAAAAGAGCGACACCCCGACGATGGGCGGAGTGGTTTTCATCTTCTCGACCGTCATCGCCACGCTTCTTAGCGCGAACCTGAGCAACCCCTACACCGTCGGTGCACTCTTTACTCTCATCTCATTTTGCGCTCTGGGCCTAAGTGACGATTACGGCAAGATAGTGAGCAGAAACAACCTTCACGGCCTTAAAGCAAGATCCAAATTCGCCGTGCAGTTTCTGCTCGGCCTCTTGATAGCGGCATTTCTACTCTACTACATAGGATTCGAGAGCAGTTTCTATGTCCCTTTCGTCAAATTTCCTATATTCGAGATGGGATGGGGAGCCTTGATATTCTGGTCTTTGGTCATAGTAGCCGCAAGCAACGCCGTAAATCTTACGGACGGCCTCGACGGCCTCGCAACGGTTCCCTCCATCTTCGCACTCTTCTCTTTGGGAGTCATTATCTACGTTACCGGTAACGCCGTTTTGAGCGGCTACCTGCTTTGGCCAAAGATCATAGGAGTCGGAGAGGTTGCGGTGGTTGCCGCCGCTCTAACCGGCGCTCTCATAGGCTTTTTGTGGTACAACTGCAACCCTGCCGAAGTCTTCATGGGCGATAGCGGAAGCCTTGCGGTAGGCGCCTTTTTGGGCTATATGGCGATACTCGGAAAGAGCGAAATACTGCTCGTTCTCATAGGCCTCATCTTTGTAATAGAGACCGTTTCCGTCATAGCACAAGTAGGAAGCTACAAGCTAAGAGGCAAAAGAATATTTCTGATGGCACCCATTCACCACCACTTCGAGATGAAGCAGTGGGCCGAAAACAAGATCATAGTCCGCTTCTGGATCATAGCGTTCATAGCCAACCTCGTAGCACTCATCACACTGAAGATAAGATGAAAAAGATAACCCTTTTCGGTTACGGCAAAACGACAAGAGCCATAGCAAAAAGGTTCGGCCCATGCACATTCTTCGACGACAAGGTTACGGTGCCTCAAAGAGACGAAGAGAGAAATCTTCTGCTTCCTCCTATGCTTTTTGAACCTCAAAAGAGCGAGCTTGAAGTTCCGAGTCCAGGCATTCCACCCTCAAATCCTCTTATAAAAAGAGCCGAAAATCTCATAAGCGAGTACGATCTCTTTCTATCCAAAGAGTTCAATCGAAGCGAAAAGCTCCCATACACCGTCTGGGTAAGCGGTACAAACGGCAAAACCACCACTACACAGATGATAACCCACCTTCTAAAGAAGAGAGGCGCCGTCAGCGGGGGAAACATAGGAACACCCCTTGCAGAGTTGGACCAAAACGCCCCTATATGGGTCCTTGAGACCAGCTCTTTCACCCTCCACTACACCAAATATGCAAAACCGGACCTCTACCTGCTTCTACCCGTGACACCCGACCACATAGAGTGGCACGGAAGCGAAAAGGAGTATCTGGACGACAAAC
>JALSPH010000141.1 GCA_026986055.1 Campylobacterales bacterium | reverse complement strand
GGCATACTCGTGGGTAAGTGCCTTTCCTATGTCGTGTAAAATTCCTGCCCTTTTTGCCAGGGTCTCGTCTCCGCCCATCTCTGCCGCCATGATGCCGGCAAGGTGAGCGACTTCCAGAGAGTGCCCTAAGGCGTTCTGCCCGTAGCTGGCCCTATATCTCAATCTTCCGATCAGCTTCATAAGCTCCGGATGCATAGGCGAAAGTCCCAGATCTACCACTATCTGTTCACCCTCTTCCAGAACCTTCTGCTCGAACTCTTCGGTCACCTTCTCATAAATCTCTTCAATCCTGGCCGGCTGAATGCGCCCATCTTCTATAAGAAGTTCTATCGTACGCGTCGCTATCGCTCTTCTGTAGAGGTTGAAACTGCTCAAAATTATCGCACCGGGCGTATCGTCTATGATGATATCGACACCAAGAAGCATCTCCAGAGTCTTGATGTTACGACCCTCTTTGCCGATTATTCTTCCTTTGAGCTCATCGTCGGGCAGATGTACGACGTTTATGAGCCTCTCGGCCGCAAACTCACCTGCATAACGTGTCGTAGCCTGTGCAAGTATATAGTTCGCCTTCCGTTTAGCTTCCACTTTAGCTTCCGCTTCATATTTTCGAACTATATGGGCAATTTCTCCCCTTGCCTCCTCTTTCGCCTCTTTAAGAACCAAAGAGACCGCCTCCTCCTTCGTAAGGCCCGACGCACTTTCAAGCACTTTAAGCGCCTCGTTGCGCTTCTGCTCATACTCCTCCTTGAGCAACTCCATCTCTTTTCGCACGGAGTCTATTTCGGCTTTGGACCTCTTTAGCTCCTCCTTCTCTTCGGCAACCTGTTTGAGTTCGTTTTCAAGCCTGTAGGTCAAAGCCTCTTCGCGCTTTTCAAGTTGAGCTAGCCTGTTCGCAAACTCCCGGTTGACTCTTTTGAGCTCCGCTTCATACTTCTCTTTGGCCTCGAGCTCCGCTTCGGTAACTTTCAGCTTTGCATTTTGAAGTACAGCTTCCGCTTCATGCTCTATCGCTTTGGCTTTAGCCTTGGCCTGCTCGACATAAATCTCATACTTCGAAGCGTCGATCTTTCTCGTTATGAAAAATGCTGCAACCCCGCTAACGGTTGCTGCGGCACCTCCTATCAAAATTTCTGTCAACATACTTTTTCCCTCGGACTATAAAATCTTCGGGGGTTATATAAAAATCTGCCTCTATATCAAAATTGTCGGTTACGATCTCTTTCGTGTAACATTTTGAGATCTGTACAAATAGTGTTATAGGTCTTTTTTGAAGTAATGCAAAAAACCTGTCGTACATACCTTTTCCAAATCCTATGCGACGCATCTTTCCGTCAACCCCCACAACCGGAACGACGGCCAAATCAATTTTCGGCAGATAAAAATGTGAATTATTCGGTTCTATGATGCCGAAGCGTTTTTTGCGCAGCGGCAATCTATATTGTACCAGCTTGAAACTTTCTCCTTCCATAAACGGAACATATATTTTGGAGCGCTTCGAGAGCTTTCTAAAGAGTGGCCTCAAGTCGGGCTCATGAGCCATAGGCATATAAAAAAGAAGTGCCTTAGGATTATATTTTTTTATAACTTGTTCCACTTTCCGCACGACTCTTCTATCTCGGTTTCTCTTGCCGAGTCTTGCAGCTCTTCGAAGTTGTTCGATGCATCTGTTTCTAAAATCCCGTTTCTCCAATTTTAAGCCCTTTTTCTGTACAATCGAGTCTGTTACCGCAACAACCAATAACCTTCATCTTTGGTGCGGTAATAATTCTATCAAAAAGATACAAAGGCCTAAATACATGAACCTGAAAACCCTCTCCCTATGCCTCGTAACCTCTGCCGCACTTATATTCGGCGGCTGCTCCGATAAAAAAGAGGAGAGTACGGCAAAAGTTGCAAAGCAACAGAAGAGTCCGACCCTCTTTACGCTTAAAGATCTAAACGGTACCATAGAAGCTACGCTCAGTGATGACGGCTTCACCTTCAACACAAAAGAGCCTGTAGTAATGCTAAACTTCTTCGCTACCTGGTGTCCTCCGTGCAAAGCGGAAATTCCACATCTTGTAAGTTTGCAGAACAAATATAAAGATAGATTCAAAGTCATCGCCGTTTTGGTGGAGGAGAACGTTCCGCAGAGAGCAGTGGAGAAGTTCAAAAAAGATCACGAAATAAACTACTTCCTCTCAAACTCGCCTCAAAACATGGAGATCGCTACCGTAACGGCCGATATGCTCCACCAACCCAGAAACTTTCCGATACCGATGATGGTCATATTCGTAAAAGGGAAATATTTCAGACACTACGTGGGGATGGTTCCGGAAGAGATGCTTGAGAGTGATATAAAAGAGGCTCTGAAGGAGGCGGGTAAATAATGTTCGGCTTTTTGAAAAAAGGGCTCAAAAAGACAATAGAGGCGATTCAGTCGGCAGAGCCCGTAAAACGGGAGAAGATTTCACGGGATGAACTTGAAGATCTGCTTTTGGAAGCAGATGTGAGTTACGACCTGGTCGAAAAGATTGTAGAGTCGCTTCCTGAAAAGGTAAACCGGACCCAGCTCTACAACACTCTGATATCTCTTTTCATATACAAGGTAGAGAGAGTCGAACCGAGCGGAGAAAAGCCCTTCGTCGAACTTATAGTAGGGGTCAACGGAGCAGGAAAGACCACTACGATAGCGAAGCTGGCCCAAAAATATAAAAGTGAAGGCAAAAAGGTCCTACTCGGAGCTGCCGACACTTTCAGAGCCGCCGCCATAGAGCAGCTTAAAACTTGGGCAGAGAAGCTCGATGTTCCCATAGTCTACACAAAACAGGGACACGACCCTTCGGCAGTTGCCTACGACGCCATAAGCTCCGCAA
>JALSPH010000140.1 GCA_026986055.1 Campylobacterales bacterium | reverse complement strand
TGGAGCCGTCAAAGACCCTCACAAGAGCAAGAGCACCCAGGTAGTTGTCGAACCAGCTATCGTATATGATGGCTTTGGTAGGGGCACTCTCATCACCGGTTGGAGGAGGAACTCTCTCCACTATGGCATCGAGCAGTTCTCTTATCCCCTCTCCGGTTTTGGCACTCACATATATCGCTCCGCTACAGTCAAGCCCGATCGTCTGCTCTATCTCCTCTACGACACGGTCCGGATCTGCTGCGGGGAGGTCTATCTTGTTGATTACGGGAATGATCTCCAGATCGTTTTCGAGCGCTATGTAGACGTTGGCTATGGTTTGCGCCTCGACCCCTTGGGATGCGTCCACGACAAGAAGCGCACCTTCCGAAGATGCCAGCGACTTGCTCACTTCATAACTGAAATCGACATGACCGGGTGTGTCTATGAGGTTCAGGATATAGGGCTCTTTATCTTTGACATAAGTGAGGCGCACGCTCTGCGCTTTTATCGTTATGCCTCTCTCTTGCTCTATATCCATAGTATCCATCATCTGGGTACCGAGCTCCCTTTCGGTGACGGCACCGCACTCCTGGATAATGCGGTCGGCAAGCGTACTCTTGCCGTGATCGATATGGGCTATGATAGAGAAGTTGCGAATCTTTTTCTGCACTTAAGACCTTCTTGTTAATTTCAAGAGAAGAGCGAGTTGACACTCTCGTTGTGGTAAACCCGCCTTATAACTTCGGCAAACAGCGGCGCGGCCGGGAGCACCGTTATCTTCTCGCACGACTCTTTCAACGGAATAGTGTCGGAAACCACCAGCTCATCCAACTCCCCCTCTCTTATCCTATCGTAAGCGGGACCGCTAAGAACCGGATGGGTACAGCAGGCTATGACACTTTTAGCTCCATGCTCTTTAAGGGCGGCGGCACCTTTTACTATAGTGCCGGCCGTATCTATCATATCATCTACGAGAACTACATTTTTGCCCTCGACCTCTCCTATGATATTCATAACCTCCGACTCGTTCGCTTTCTGGCGTCGTTTGTCCACGATAGCCATATCGACCCCTAGACGGCTTGCAAAGTATCTCGCTCTTGCCACCCCTCCGATATCGGGGCTGGCCACTACAAGGTCCTCAAGATTTTTCGACTTGATATGGTTGATGAAGAGGATGGCTCCATATAGGTTATCGACGGGAATATCGAAAAAGCCCTGTATCTGACCTGCATGAAGATCCATCGTAACGACCCTGTCGATTCCTGCCGTCTGAATGAGGTTAGCCACAAGCTTTGCCGTTATCGGCACTCTGGGAGCAGCTTTTCTATCCTGTCTTGCATAGCCGAAATATGGCACGACGGCCGTAATGGAGCGGGCGGAGCTCCTCCTAAGGGCATCCGTCATTATAAGCAGTTCCATAAGGTTGTCGTTCGTAGGTGCGCCGGTAGACTGTACTATGAAAACATCCCTACCGCGAACGCTCTCGCTTATCTGACACCCTATCTCACCGTCGCTGAACCTGCTTATATTGGCTCCGCTAAGGGGAGCGTCTAGATATTTGCTAACTTCAGCCGCAAAAGATTCGGAGGCTGTACCTGCAAAAATTTTGTATCCGCGCATTTTAAACCTTCACCTTTAAATTGGCGCAATTATATCCTATTAACGCTTACATTAAAAAACGGGCTCTGCAGAGACCGACTGAACGCTGATTTAATAATAAGTTGCGGTAGATAGAGAGTCGAACTTGCGATTTGAGCCCGAATTTTCTCGGCCAAAAACCGCGCATGCCCGTCAGAGTCTACTATTGAGCATTTTCAAACACGGAAACAAACCGTAAAAGTAAAGTTTTATATCTGTAATGATAAAATATATTTGTATTACAACAAAAAGAAGGAGAACTTATGAGTAAACTTACAGAAAAGATCGAACTCTACACGGAGTCGTCCAAAAAACTTGGGCTGGGACTTAGTGAAGATTTCATCGCAAAAGTGACAAAAGGGTTGGGGCCATCCATCTACAACAAAGATGCCGAATCGGTTTCATGCTCGAGCAAAGATGAGCTCGCAAGAGTAAGAGACAATTTTCTGAAGAAAAAATTGGGGCTTAAAGATAGCGACGAAAAATTGGATGCAGCGATCAAAGAGGTTTGTGAAAAGCTCGGCTCTTCCAACAGAAACAAGTATCGTTCACTCTTTTATGCACTTTTGGCAAAGAAGTTCGGGAAAGAGTCGGTTTACGCTTAATCGAAGTATCAAAAAAGTGGTCGGGGTGAAAGGATTCGAACCTTCGACCTCCTCGTCCCGAACGAGGCGCGCTACCAGGCTGCGCTACACCCCGGCTTCAAAGAGATAAAATAGTACCGAAACTTGACTTAAGAATAGCTCTTACACTCCTCTCTCACCGACTAAATATGTTTTATAAAAGTAGCAGCGAATAGATCGTCAAACTTGCGATTTGAGACGTAAAAATCTCGGCCAAAAACCGCGCTTGCCCGTCAGGGTAGCGGAGCTGTTAGCGGTTTTTAGAGATTTTGCAGGCGTCCGTAGGCAAATTGCACTCGTTTGGCGATCTGTTTGCTGCCACTCTAAAACAGTGTATAACTCATCTTTTAGTCAAGGCCAACCCTCTTTCAGAGCCGCTTATCCATCCGCCGCCGATCATTCTGTTTTCATCGTAGAAGACGGCTGCCTGACCTGAAGCAACACCGAATACCGGCTCATCAAGCTCTATAACGGCTCCACCCTTTTCGTCTACCTTTACTTGGCATGGAATACGCTTCGTTCGGTACCTCACCTTGACATCGCACCTAAAGCTTTTTCTTTCATCCATCAAGTTGACTCTCTCAAGCAAGATTTTTCGAACCTCCAGCTCTTCATGCCTGGC
>JALSPH010000139.1 GCA_026986055.1 Campylobacterales bacterium | reverse complement strand
ATATGAGCGTTACAGTCTAAAAGGGGAAATATTTGGTATTGGATTGCAAAACCCTGTTAGCAGTTTGAAATATACAGAACTGGAGGGTCGGTAAGACTGCAGAGAGCCTGAGCCTGAAGCTTCAGGCTCAGGCTTTGGAAGTCACCTCTTTTTACAGGGTCCCGCTTTGAGTTGAGGAGCCAGTTTTTTAAGGGTTTTTTCACCTATGCCTTTGATTTTCAGAAGGTCTTTGACGCTGTTGAAACACTCTTTTTTTCTAAAAGCCACTATCTGCTTAGCTTTTTTCTCGCCTATACCTTTTACGCTTGTAAGCTCTTTTACCGAAGCGCTGTTTATATCTACGGCTGCAATGAGGGCGGATGCTGTAAGGGCAGTTACGACAAATAGTTTCAAGTCTCGATCCTTTCTGTTTTGTATTGGGGTGAAAAAATTCTAACAAAAAACAATTTTAAATGTAAATAAAGAGTTGAGATAACTGTTTTATGCGGTAAATTTTAGTGGCGTTTCAAGCAGATGCGGTGAAGTTTAAGAGTAGGCTATGAAGGTTGCGATTTTTACAGTTCTATCCCTTTTAAAGCCTCTTTTTCGATAGCTCTTGCGAAATTTTTATGGCAAATTACATCAACGGGTTTTTTCAAAAAAGCTTTCAATTTAGCTCTTATTTTCAGTTTTTTTTCATAATCTATATCTTTTGAGATGATGAAAATATCGATATCTCCTCCCCTTTTTGTATCGTCAAGTCTGCTACCGAAAAGATAGATTTTTGGATTAGCGACAAACTCCGAAACTACATCTTTAATGATAAGTATCTCTTTTTTGCTCAATCTCAAGATATTTTGCCTCCAGTCTGTTGAATATAGCCAATAAAGCATCACTCTTTTTTATAAACAGGTTGATCTTTTCTATCTTTTCATCCAGCTCTTCCGGATAGTCGTGTGCTATATCGTTTCTTAGTTCTCTTAAAAATTGCCACTCATCAATATCTAGAACTTTCTCTTTTTCCAACTCTTTTAAGATATCGAAAAAGCTCATATCGTCGGTGGCCATTCCGGAAAAGTTCAAAAAAGCTCTGAAGATTTTGCTGCCCATTAGATCTTGAAGCTTTGAAAATCTGAAAATCAATGTGTTTAGGGCAAATTTTTCAAGCTTGCATAAGCTGTCGTAATCTTTTATCGGCAAAACAAGAGTCTCTTTAGCTTCAAGCATATGCTCTTTGTGTCTATTTGCTTCTTTGAAGTAGTTATCCACTCTTTTCATAACAACTCTTTGTCTGTATGGTTGTTAAATTCTATCTTTTTCTCCTTGATAAAACTTTAACTTTATGATTTTCGCTTAAAAGAGCGCAAGTGAAAGAAGGGCAGGGTAGATAACGACATTTATCCAAGGCATCCAGTGGGGTATGGGCATGGAGAGCATCGCTCGAAACTCCGGTGAGAGCGTCCCTTTTTCAAGACTGCTTATCATCCAAAGCTTTGTAGCTATGTCGGCCCCTTTCATTACGACTATTATGCCCAGAAGTATGCCGTGTGCGCCGTTGTATATAAGTATGAACAGCACAAGATAGAACGACGGGTGCATCAACAGAAGTAGAAATATGCTCTTTTTGTAGTAGCGTTCTATATTTTCAAGAACTCCACCCATCGTAGATGCGTACTGCCACCTGCTTTCGAAAAGTTCGCAGAGTATGAGTCCAATCAGAAAGTAGATATATATTTTCTCCATGGGCGCAATTTTACCCCTTTTTAGCTAAAATGTCACAGCAAAAGAGACTTGTTAAATACAATAAAATTAGGATAGTGATGAAAAAATCTTCCATACTTGTAACGGGCGGTGCAGGTTATATAGGCAGCCATGTGGTAAAGCAGCTTCTTGAAAAGAGTGAAGCGGAGATTACGATAATAGACAATCTATCAACCGGAACTGCAGGGCGGATAGAGGCGCTGAAGTCGATAGCGGGAGAAGCTTCGCGTATAGAGTTTATAGAGGCGGACCTAGCCGACTTTTCGATGATAGAGGGGATTTTCAAGGCAAAGAGTTTCGACTCTATTTTGCACTTTGCGGCCAGTATAGTCGTGCCTGAAAGTGTAGAGAACCCGCTTAAGTACTACATGAACAACACGGTCAACACGACAAACCTGGTCCGCCTTGCGAACGAGTACGGCGTTAAAAATATGATATTTTCATCTACCGCCGCGGTATACGGAGAGCCTAAAGAGGTGCCGGTAAACGAGAGTGCGCAAACGGAGCCCATCAACCCCTACGGCATGAGCAAACTTATGAGCGAAAGAGTCATCAAAGATACCGCAAGCGCGAACGATAAGTTCAAGTTCGTAGTGCTTCGCTACTTCAATGTAGCCGGAGCGGACATGAACGGCGCAACGAGCATCGAAGAGATAGACCCTCGCATAGGCCAGAGCTTTCCAAACGCTACGCACCTTATAAAGATCGCCGCGGAAACCGCACTCGGCAAGAGAGAGAGAATGTATATCTTCGGAGAGGATTACGAAACCGAAGATGGAAGCTGTATAAGGGACTATATACATGTGGATGATTTGGCCGACGCTCACCTTGCCGCTCTGGAGTACCTGGAGAGTGGCGGTAACTCCGACATATTCAACGTAGGCTACGGCCACGGTTACAGCGTAAAAGAGGTGATTTCGGTGATGAAAGAGGTAAGCGGTGTCGATTTTGAGGTAGAGATCGCCCCAAGAAGAGCGGGAGACCCTGCCGTGCTGGTTTCGGACAATAGGAAAATCAAAGAGTCAATAGGCTGGAAGCCAAGATATGACGACTTGGCTCTTATATGCAAGAGCGCGCTGGAGTGGGAGCGTAAAATTTAGCTACACGCCGGTATCTGCATAGTAACGCAGTGA
>JALSPH010000138.1 GCA_026986055.1 Campylobacterales bacterium | reverse complement strand
GTAAGTTAGGAACGAAATTTGCTTTGTCTTTCGTAAACGGTTCCCCTTTCAAATAGAGGGGCAGACGAAAGGCGGCATGTGAAACGTACCATATTTGTTTCCATTCTTCTTTTACCGCTGCTTCTTCATGCAGTGAAGATAAAAGAGATAAGCAATATCATAGGCGTCAGAGAGAATCAGCTTATAGGATACGGTCTTGTTGTGGGACTCAACAAAACCGGAGACGGTACCACCTCAAAATTCACTCTTCAAACCATCTCGAACATGCTTCAGACGATGAACGTAAAGCTCGACCCAAAAGATATCAAATCCAAAAATGTCGCGGCAGTCGTGGTGACTGCGACTCTTCCACCCTTTTCAAGACAGGGTGACAAGATAGATGTAGTCGTCTCTTCGATCGGAGATGCCAAATCTATAGAGGGTGGAACTCTTTTAATGACACCCTTGAAAGGGGTCGATGGACGAATTTATGCTTTGGCGCAAGGCTCCGTCACGATAGGCGGCAGAAACGGCAGGGGGGCCGGCTCTTTAAACCACGCTACGGCCGGTAAGATTCCGGGAGGAGCACTCGTGGAACAGGAGGTTCCTTTCAATCTTTATGGACAAAAAGGTGCGACATTGAGCCTGAAAGAGTCGAACTTCCAAAATGCGGTCGCTATACAGAGAACTTTGAACCGCTACTACAAAGAGAAGATAGCCGTAGCCGTCGACTCCAGAACCATCAGGCTCAAAAAGCCCAAATCTCTTAGCATGGTCGAGTTTTTGGCAAGCATCGGCGAACTCTCGATAGATTATAGAACAAAACAGAGAATCGTCATAGACGAAAGAACGGGAACGATAGTTTCGGGCGTGGATGTGGAGGTGGAACCGGTAATGATCACTCATGGAGATATTACGATAAAGATAGAGGAGAGAAGGAGATTGCCGCTTCTTAAGAAGGGAACTACAGCCGTCAATATCGGCATCGATACCCAGCTTCAGCCCGACCAAAACGCTTTTGTCACAAAGCCCGGGGCTGCGACTGTAGCAAACCTGGCCCGATCACTTAAAAAGCTCGGCGCAACACCGAAAGATATTATTTCGATACTTGAAGCAATGAAAAATGCGGGTGCGATCCATGCGGATCTGCAAATAATATAAGGAGAGATGGATGGACTACTTAAATATTAATGAATATCAACAACCGCTTCCGACTCTCGACTCGAAAAAGAGGGATAAGCTCAAAGAGCAGACGGACGCTTTTGAAGCTATTATTTTGAAGATGCTTTTGGACAAGGCCATAAGTGCAGAAGATCCGCTGTTGCCGAAAGATCCCGGCAGAAAAATATACAGATCGATGCAAAATGAACAGTTAAGCAAAGAGCTCAGCGGCTCATTTGGTTACAGTGAACTTCTCTATAACTTTCTAACCGAAAAAAAATTTGGTTGAGGCCTTAATAAATGTACAATTTTGCCGATAGTATAATTAAACAGATACTATATAAAGCAAAGGATGCATAATGATTAGAAATGTAGGTGCCAACAACGCTTCGAATATCATGAACGATATGAAGAAGAACGAGAGTATGGCAGTAGAAAAAGAGCAAATGAAAGAGCAGAGTCGTGTAGAAGAGCTGAAGCAGCAGATCATGAACGATCAGTACAAGATCGATCTTCGGGCTACGGCTACCAAAATGGCTCAGGAGCTCAAACCCCAGTAGCAAGGAAAGCTTATGTTGACCAACTATCTGCAGATGGCTATAGAGGATCTCGTAGCCCTTAAAGAGCTGACATCTTTGGATATAGAAGATATAAAACTCGCCCGCCACGATGCGATGTTCGAACGCATCGGGATGAAAGAGGAGAGAATGGACTCTTTTGAAAAGAGGAAAGCTCTTATAGACAACGAGATCGGCTCGCTTCTTAAAAGCCATCCGGATAGTGAACTTTCCGAACTTCTCGATGAAGATACAAAAAATAAGCTCACGCTTCTTAGGGAGCATTTGGAAGAGCTCCACTCCCTGAACAGATACTACGCCAGATTCGTCATCACGGTCGGCGAGTTCTACAATTCGTTGTATGAAGAGATACTCCCGATCGAAAAAGATGGTTATACGAACAAAAGTCCGAAGGTCGCATCTCTCATTGAACTGAGGGTTTGAGTATGGCTTCCATCTTCAATGCACTCAATATAGGATACAGCGGTCTTAAAACTTCCCAGATAGCGATAGACACGACCGGTCACAATATCGCCAACGCCCAAAACCCCGACTATACACGTCAGCGCGTAGTAATAGAGCCGAATACGCCGCTGAATACTACGCCTGGAGATATAGGTCTTGGTGCCAAGATAAGCGAAATAGTCCGTATTCACGACGAGTTTGTCTACAAAAGGCTAAAAAGCTCTTCAAGCAGCAGCGAATATGCAAATTTCAGACAAAGCGTTATGGATGAAGTCTCCACATACTTTCCCGAAATCGATAAAAACGGCATATACAACGGTTTATCCAACCTCTTCGATGCATGGAACAACTTCTCGAAAAACAGTGATGACAGCTCTTTGAAGATCGATCTTGCTCAGCAGGCGAAAAATTTCTCTGCGGTCGTGAAAGAGACTCGGGATCTTCTCCAAAAGAAACAGGATTCATTGAACGAGCAGCTAAAGACCTCCATAGACGAGATAAACAGACTCGGAAAAGAGATTGCAGAGATAAATGTCAGGATAAATACAAACGAAACGGCAGGAAACAATGCAAACGACCTTCGCGACCAGCGCGACAAACTAGAACTTGCTCTAAGTAAGCTGGTAGATATTGCCGTCACGAAGGGTGAGTTGCAATCCGATATGACCGTTGATCCAAACTATGTAGAGAGTACGGATCAGTACCATCTAAGTATAGGCGGCTCATCTTTTGTCGACGGTGCGACCTTCCATCCTCTTGTTCTGGACAAAGCGGGAGACGGCACTGCATACTCCAACATCTACTACCAGCGTCAGGATTATGTCAAGTTTGATATAACCAACTATATACACGGCGGAAAGGTTGGAGCGATTCTTTCGCTTAGAGGAAGCGACTACAGTGAAGAGTATGGAAAGTTCATGAATGGAGATATTCAACAGATTATCGACAAACTCGACAGCTTCGCCTCGTCACTCATCGTCAATACAAACAATATATATGCTTCGCATGCAACAGATTCGATGTTGAGCGACACTCCGGTAGATCCAAATCTACTGATATCGAACTCTACCTTACCTATAGACAGCACACAGCAGTTCAAAGTAAAAATTTACGATATAAACGGAAATGTGGTTGCCGAGCGAAACATAGGGCTAAACGGAACCTTTCAGGATGTTGTCGATGACATAAACAGGCCGGATGTCGACGACAACGGAGACAACACGATCACAAACGATGTAGATGATTTCGTTGCCGCTTCTATCGATGCACAGGGTAACTTCGCTATCTCTCTCAAAGCGGGCATGAAAGATCAGGGATACCGCTTTTCGATAGAGGAGGTCGATCCGGAAAATAGATCTCTCTTTGCGGGGGCGCTTGGGCTTGAGAGATTTTTCGACGGAAAGAGCGCCAAAGATATAGATTTGAGCAGATATCTTGACGAAAATCCGACGAGAATTGCAGGAAACGGCCCTCCCATCGCAGGTGACAACAGTGTCGCAAACGGAATGGTTCAGCTTCAGTATGATAAGATAGATTTTTATATCGTCGGTACGCAAGAGCCATATTCTAAAGATACTCTAAGCGGCTTTTTCAGAATGAGCGCCACCGAAGTGGCCGATAAAACTGCCGCATCGCACACTACCGCCGAGACTTCACAATCTCTTTTGAATGCCGTCGTGAATGAATTCGACAGCATCAGCAGAGTCGATCTTGACGAGGAGTTGACGAATCTCATGAAATACCAGACCGGATATAGCGCAAGCGCCAAGGTGATAACCACTATAGATCAGATGATTCAGACCCTTCTTGGAATCAAACAGTAGAAGATGAGATGCCCATGCGTAAGTGTCGCTGTTTTGGCGATGCTTTTTCTCTTCTCTTTTATCGGTCCTCACTTCTATACGACAAGCCCTTACGAGCTAAATCCGGACGCTCTTTTGATGCCCCCCTCTGCTACCCATCCTCTCGGTACCGACAGGTTGGGGCGTGACCTTCTGGCACGCTTGATGTATGGTGGTCGGGTTTCGTTGACTATAGGCGTAGGAAGTGCACTGATAGCCTCTATGATAGGTCTCATAGCCGGGATTACCGCCGGTATGTTCAGGGGGAGAGTCGACAAACTCTTTATAGTCGTCGTCGATCTCTTTTTGACTTTTCCCACATTCTTTCTACTGCTGGCTCTCGTAAGTTACATAGAGGCTTCCGTATGGGTTTTGATTTTCGTTATTTCGATCACCGGATGGATGACTATGGGAAGAATGATAAGAGCGGAAAGCTTCTCGATAGGAGAGAAACCCTATATCAAGATTTTAAAGATCGCAGGAGTTCCTGGCTACAAGATAGTATTCAAATACTTCGCACCGCTGCTTGCTCCAATATTTTTCATAAGCTTCACATTCGGGGTCGGAGGGGCGATACTCAGCGAGAGTGCGTTGAGCTTTCTGGGATTGGGAATAAGCCCGCCTCAGATGAGCTGGGGAAGTCTTATAAGTGAAGGTAAAGAGGTTATGGAGATAGCGTGGTGGATAAGCTTTTTCCCGGGTCTTCTGATCTTTCTCGTCACTTTTTCTCTTATGCAGATCTCCGACTTCCTTCAGACCAAAACAAACCAGAAAGAGGTTTTGACTTAAATTAAAAACTAAAAGTTAAAAATTAAAAACTGAGGATGCAGCTCCGCCTCCTAATATAACGCTCCGAAAAATTGATAACGAACGAAAGCTTGAATGTTTGAGCGGGAAAACTTCCGCTAAAAAATTGCGCTTGCTTAGCTATTTTTAGGAAGTTTTCACGTGTTTGCGAAGCAACAAACTTCACTTGCTTGAGAAAGTTTTCAATTTTTCGGAGCATTCAAATGTTTTAACGCTATTTCTAAATCTTCCGGGGTATCTATACCGAAACTCTTTGTCTCTACTTGACACATCGCAATCTTGAAACCGTGGGATAGTGCTCGTAGCTGCTCGAGTTTTTCCGTTTTTTCCAGAGTGGAGGGAGGCAGTGAGCAGAAGCGTTGAAGCATCTTTTTCGTAAAACCGTAGATACCTATATGCCCTTTGTACTCTTCATAGCCCCCATCTCTGTCGTAGGGTATAAGACTTCGTGAAAAGTAGAGTGCGAAATCGCTCTCGTCGGTGACGACTTTTACAAGATTTGGATTTTTTGCCTGTTGTGCCGTTATACTCTTGTAGGCGGAGCAGATCATTACGCTCTCATCTTTCACATTTCTTTTGACCAACGTTTTAAGACGCTCTATGATATTTGCTTCTATGAAAGGTTCATCCGCCTGGACGTTGATAACTATCTCGTTATCATCGAGTCCCAGTCTTGTAGCAGCTTCGTTTATGCGGTCGGTACCGCTTGTGTGATCCTTGCTTGTCATAACAGATTTTATTCCGTATGAGTCGCACACTTTCGCCACTTCTTCAGAATCTGTAGCAACCGCCACCATGTCTATACTCTCTACAGCTTTGGCAGTAGCTACCACCATAGGAAGCCCTCCGATATCTACAAGAACTTTTTTGGGAAATCTGGTAGATCCGAGGCGGGCCGGAATTATTATCATCAAAAACCCTTTTTGGGTATAATTCTACCAAAAAATGGGGTTAGAGTGCTATTTTACCAGCCAGAGATCGGATACCGTTTCAACAGCGATTCGATATTTCTTTACGACTTCGCCTCCTCATTTTCTCCAAAGGGTAGAGTTTTGGATGTCGGAAGCGGAGTAGGGGTCGTCTCCCTTCTGTTGGCAAGAGACTTTTCACTGACTCCGACTCTGGTGGAAAAACAGGAGATGATGGCGGCATACGCTCGTAAAAATGCGGAGGTGAACAGAATTGAAGCGGATGTGAGGGTTTGCGACTTTTTGGAGTTCGATACAAAGGAGCGTTTCGACTTCATAGTATCAAACCCACCCTTTTACCATGACAATGTGATAAAGAGCGAAGATAGGCATATAAGTATATGTCGCTACAATACCCATTTGCCTCCTGAACCATTTTTTAAAAAGGTTGGAGAGCTTTTGAGCAGAAGAGGCCATTTCATCTTCTGTTACGACGCATCGCAGGTATCTGAGATTTTGAATCTTCTGCAGAGCTTCCGTTTAACCGTTGAGCACCTGCGGTTCGTACACCCTAAAATCACAAGGGCCGCGAAGCTCGTGATGGTTCATGCAAGAAAGGATTCGAAAGCAAAAACGGTTACGATTCCTCCTCTCGTTCCATTTGACGGCGACGAGTATGCAGAGGAGGCGAAAGAGATATTTAAAAAAGCAAGGACACATACGATAAAATGTCG
The DNA here is from genome assembly GCA_026986055.1 of Campylobacterales bacterium. GTDB lineage: Bacteria > Campylobacterota > Campylobacteria > Campylobacterales > Hydrogenimonadaceae > Hydrogenimonas. The sequence goes on along the minus strand of JALSPH010000138.1, from coordinate 4,990 downwards.
GATCGATTGATTGAAGAGAGGGGCTTTGGATACGCTTTCGACCCGAAAGCGTGTGAAGAGTGCGGCGGAAAATGTTGTACCGGAGAGAGCGGAAAGATATGGGTTTCCGTTCAAAAAATCCCTGAGATAGCAGCTTTTTTGGGTATGAAGAGTGAAGAGTTTATAAATGAGTATCTTGAAAAATCGGGGTACAGATTTACGCTGAAAGAGAAGATGGTTGTGAAGGGGGAGTATGATTGTATATTCTTCGACCGGCTTTTAGGCAGATGCACCATATATCCGGTACGTCCGATGCAGTGCAGAACATTTCCCTTTTGGGACTATTTCAAAGATCATGAAGAGGAACTCAGAAACGAATGTCCAGGTATCTTGTAACAACCGTTGTCCTACTACTCCTTCTAACCGGGTGCTCATTGAAAAGTACGACTCCAAAGTCTCCGCAGAAGAGTATTCACAAGGAGGCTAAATACACCACTTTCGAGCTTGAAAACGAATACATAATACATGCACTCTACTATAAAGAGCATAGAGAGTATGCAAAAGCCTACAGACTCTTCAAAGAGCTCTACGAAAAGAGTTCAAACCCAGAATATCTCCTTGAAGCCGCACGTCTTTCGATAGTTTTGAAAAACTACACGGAAGCTGTAAAAGAGCTGAAAAGGCTTACTCTGACAGACCCGAAAAATCTGGAACTTTACAGACTTTTGACAATCGCCTATCTGAAACTTGGAAAAAAAGATGATGCTCTGAATGCGGCTAATAGAGCTTTGAAACTCGATCCCGACAATATCAGAAACGTCGATGTTACCGCCTCCATATATCTAGCATACGGAGAGAACGAAAAGGCGTACCAAGCTTACGAAAACTATTACAATATTCATCATGACGAAGAGTCGCTTATCAGAATGGCTTCGATACTCTACTACAAGATGAAAGATAGAGACAACACGGTCAAACTTCTGGAGACTCACAGTAAGATGGTAGGTTGCAGTGAAAAGGTCTGTCTCTTTCTTGCCGAGATTTATAGAGAGAAAAACGACTTAGACAATTTGGCTTCCGTTTACGAAAGATTATATGAGGAGACCGGAAAGAGTGAATATGCCCAAAAAGCGGCAGAGATCTACACATATGAAAAGCGCTACAAGAAGGCTGTAAAAATTCTGGAGTCTTCGGGGGCCGACGAGAGGCTGCTTCTTGCCGTATTGAAGCAGTCTAAGGAGTTCAAAAAGGCTCTGAAGCTTGCCAAAAAACTTTATGACGAGACTCTTGACCCGATATGGGAGGCCGAGTATGGAGTGCTTCTTTATGAATCGTCAGATAAAAAGAGCGATCCGGCACTCTTGAAAAAAGTGGAAAAGATTCTAAAAAACGCAATAGGAAAAGGGGTCGATGAAGCTTTATATCTGAACTATCTGGGCTATCTTCTTATAGATCACGATATAGATGTAAAAGAGGGCATGAGGCTCGTAGAAAAGGCTCTTGAAAAGGTTCCGGACTCACCTTTCTATCTGGACTCTCTCGCATGGGGATACTATAGGCTGGGAGAGTGCACTAAAGCATATGAAGTTATGAAAAAGGTTGTAGATAAGATGGGTCTTGACGATCTTGAGATAAAGGGCCATTGGGAGAAAATAAACAACTGCAGGAGCAAAAAGAAGTGATACTCGATGAAATAATTGCCAGAACTAAAGTAGACCTTGAGAAGAGGAAAAAGGAGTTTCCTCTCGAGTGGCTTGGACGCTCACTCGCTTACAACCCTTTTCCGCCTAGAGATGTTCATAAAGTGTTGAAGTCGACCCCGCAAAATCCTTACAGAATCATAGCGGAGGTCAAAAAAGCGAGCCCTTCAAAGGGTGTTATTCGAGAAGATTTCGACCCTCTGGTTATCGCCAAGGCTTACGAAGAGGGTGGGGCGGATGCTCTTTCGATTCTTACCGAGCCTCACTATTTTAAAGGCGATATAGAGTATTTGACGCAGATTAGAAGATATGTACCTATGCCGCTGCTTAGAAAAGATTTCATAATCGACAAATACCAGCTCGTAGAAGCGCTTGTATATGGTGCGGATTTCGTTCTTTTGATAGCAAAAGCCTTAACGAGAAAAGAGCTCAAAGAGCTTTTGGAGTACACATGGCATTTGGGTATGGAAGCGCTTGTGGAGATACACGATAAAAAAGATCTGATAAAGGCTATATTCGCAGGGGCAAATATAATAGGTATAAACCACAGAAACCTCGAGACTTTTGAAATGGATATGAGTTTGAGCGAAAGGTTGATTCCTCTTATTCCCAACAGCAAAATAATTGTCGCCGAAAGTGGCATCTACGAGCATGAGCAGGTAAAACATCTGCATGAAGTGGGAGCAGACGCCTTTTTAGTGGGAGAGCACTTCATGCGCCAGGAGGATATCGCCGGTGCACTCAAACGGCTCAAAGGTGGAGAACAACTTTCAGTTTAGCATCGTTTACCCTCTCTTCGTTACAATGAAGTATCTCTGTTTCGGGAGGGTAGAGGATGAAAAAAATAGTCACGGTGTTGGTGGGTGCAGTACTGAGTCTGTCGGCTCAAAGCGGAAAGGAGCTCTTTTTGCAGCGGTGTGCTCCTTGCCACGGAGAGAAAGGGATGCAGAAAGCTCTTGGAATCTCCTCTTTAATCGGAAAGATGGATAAAGAGACCCTCGTCGAGAGTCTCAGGATCTATCGAATAGGGCGGCTGAGCCGTTACGGAAGGGGTGAGCTGATGACGGAGCAGGCCGCTTCGTTGAGCGACCGAGACATTCTAAAAATTGCCGATTACCTTCAATCACTGCGCCAAAAGGGGAAATGATAGGCGCTCCTCTTTCTACCTTGGATTGGTGAGAGGGCTTCACTCCTTCTTTTCCGCCTGTTTCAGCAGTTCGATCACCTCTTCGTCCGAAGTCTGGTCAAACCGTTCATAGTGAGCTCCCACGGCCCAGAAAGGCTCCGGCGTTTCTATAACGACGACGTCGTCTGCCAGCCTCTCCATTTCGGCCAGTGTATCGGCAGGAGCTACCGGTACGGCGACTACTATCTTGGCCGGATTTTGCTCTTTTATAGCAGCCAATGCCGCTTTCATAGTGTATCCGGTAGCGATTCCATCATCTATGAGTATCACACTTTTGCCTGAAAGTCCACTCAGTGCAGACTCTTCACCCCGGTAGAGCTTTTGTCTTCTATGCAACTCTTTGCGCTCTTTTTCGACAACGCTGTCAAGATACTCTTTACCGATGCCAAGTCTGTATAGTGCCTCTTCGTTAAGCACAACCCGCTCCGGATCTCCCTCTACTAGCGCACCTATGGCGAACTCCTCGTTAAAGGGCGCTCCGAGTTTTCTTACGATAATTACATCTAACGGAGCTTTAAGCCGCTTTGCCACTCTGTAGGCTACCGGAACTCCTCCGCGCGGAAGAGCCAATACAATAGGGTTTTCAAACGGTCCCAGCTTTTCAAGTTTGTCTGCCAATATCTCACCCGCTTCGAATCTGTCTTTAAGCATAATCTCTCCTTGATATCTCAAATACTTAATTCACATTTAAGATTATCAGATTTTAAGGAAAATTTCAAGTTTTATGGAGAGAACGCCCGAAGGCGTGAAAGAGAGGTTGTTTTAGACGCTAAGAAGCTCTTTTGCAATCTGGTTGATAAGCTTGCCCTCTGCACGGCTTCCGATTCTCTTCTTCGCTTCACCCATGACTCTGCCCATATCTTTCATGCCTTGGGCACCAGTTTCGACGATAATATCTGAAAGTACACCTCTAACCTCATCTTCGCTCATCGGTTCCGGAAGGTAGCTTCGAAGGATTTCAAGCTCTCTTTCATTTTTTTCAACAAGGTCTTCACGACCTCCCTCTCTAAACTGCTCGATGGAGTCGTTTCTCTGCTTTATCTGCTTTACCAGTATAGCTTCTATATCGGCATCGCTCAACTCTTTTCTCTCGTCTACCTCTATCTGTTTTATAGCGCTCATAACAAATCTAACGACGTCACGTTTGAATTTGTCCTTCTCTTTCATCGCTATTTTCAGATCGTTTTGAAGTCTCTCTTTCAAGCTGCTCATATATATCCTTTTTCATGATGGAACGATTTTTGCTGGTTTTATTAAAGAAGTTACAATTATACCAAAAAAGAGGTAGATATGCGCAGGTCGGACATCCTTCTGTTTCTGGCGGCTACAGTTGTGTTGGGGGGCTGCAGTGCCCGCAATACGGAAGCGAAAATCGACTTCAAGCCACCAAAATATGTAGAACAGCTTCCCCCGAAAGAGGCACAAAGGCCCATATACAATCCCGGAAGCCTGTTTGGACGCGGCGACAGCCCCGTCTTTTCCGACAAAAAAGCTATGAACGTCAACGACATAGTAACCGTAGTAATTAATGAAAACATTCTCTCATCTTCGAGCGGTACGAAGAGCCTTGCCAAAACTACTGCGGACAAACTTGGAGGCGGCGTGATGAGCTCTTCCGGCGGAGGGGGATTGATGGGAAATATAGCCAATCAGGCGAACAAACTGACGAACATAGGTTTCAACATCGACTCAACAGTGAGCTTCAAAGGCTCCGGAACGCACCAAAGAAGCGAGAAGTTCACTACCACTATATCGGCGCGAATCGTAAAGATTCTTGAAAACGGCAACTATTTTATCGACGGCAGGCGAGCCATGCTTATAGATGGCCAGAAACAGATTCTTCATGTCTGCGGCGTCATAAGGCCTGAAGATATAACCCAGACAAACCAGATCGACTCCAAATATATCGCCGATGCGAAAATATTGTACGAGTCGCAGGGTGATGTAAAAGAGGCGACAGAGCAGGGGTGGGGTACGAAGATAGTAGAGTCTATCTGGCCGTTTTAGCTAAATCTTTCCTTCGGTCTGTATTATAGCCATCGCACCCACCAAATCACCCTCCCTTTCAAGAGGGACTGTTTTTATGCGTATATACTTCTGCTTTCCGTCGCTGCTCTCTATGAGT
>JALSPH010000137.1 GCA_026986055.1 Campylobacterales bacterium | reverse complement strand
TTCAGTTTCCTGCTGGCCGTGCCTACGATGTTGGCCGCCACCGCGTACGATATTTTGAAAAACTACCAGAGTTTTCAGATGGATGACGTTCAGGCACTCGGCGTCGGCTTCGTTACGGCATTTATCGTGGCTTTGGCTATCATACGCTGGTTCCTCTCCTTCGTAAAACGCCACACGTTCATACCTTTCGGTATATACCGTATAGTGGTCGGATTCGTTTTTCTTTTCGTGGTTCTATAGGGGGTCGATATGGGTAGATATTTCGATATGGCGGCACAGCTTTACAACGACGGCGACAAGGTTTCAGCATTCAACGCCTTTTTGGAGCTGGCGATAGATGGAGATGCGAAGGCTCAGGCTATGGTGGGCTATATGCTCGAGCATGGCGAAGGTACGAAAGAGAATCTCACGGAAGCGATAGGGTGGTACGAAAGGGCAGCCGCGGCGGGAGAGGATGTGGCTCACTTCAACCTCGGCCATATATACAGAAGCGGCAGAGTCGGTGCAGCGGACGAGAGCAGGGCGTTCAACCACTTCATGGAGGCGGCACGCGCCGGAAACCTGCATGCGATGTTCGAAGCGGCGCAGATGCTCGAGTACGGCGCCGGAGTAGAGAAGAGTCCGCAAAGGGCTGTAAACTGGTACGAGTCTGCAGCCCGTTACGGCCATACGGAGGCTCAAAATTGTCTGGGAACGATGTACCATGAGGGCAACGGAGTGAAGCAGGATTTTGAAAAAGCGCTCTTTTGGTACGAGAAAGCTGCAAAAGAGGGGCATCCAAGAGCCATGTACAATCTCGGGATGATGTACGATAAGGGGCTTGGCGTAGAGCAAGATCATGAGAAGGCTCTGGAGTGGTGCAGGAGAGCGGCACATGCAGGGCACGATAAGGCGAAGAAAATCATCCGAAGACTTCAGGAAGAGGGGAAGATAGTATTTTGAAAAAGGTGGTAGCGTTCATACTGCTGTTGCTGGCTGCAGGATGGTACTATGCAGATTTTTACAAAGGCAGTTTGCACCGGAGTGCGGAGGCAAAGAGCCCTGCGAAAGATCATATCGACCCGAAAACGGAGAGTATGGAAGCCTACCTCTATCTGAACTCACTGCGCCAAAAGGCAGGTCTCGGCAGCTTCTACGGAAACGAAAAGCTTCAAGCCGCAGCCGCTTCACATGCGAGATACCTTGCAAAGAATGGAGCCGATGGGCACGGTGAGTCAGAGAACAAACCCGGTTTCAGCGGTGCGGATCCTACACGAAGAGCTCTGGCGGCAGGTTATGCCTCGCGACTTGTCACGGAGAACCTCTCGAGCAGAAACCTCGATTTCAAAGAGTCCGTAGATGGTCTTTTTGGTGCTATATATCACCGCTTCGCCTTTTTGGACCCTCTTATGGACGAGATTGGCGTCGCTTTCGCTCAGGATAGCGGAGGCAGACGGATATATGTGTACGACATGGGGAATTATCGTTTGAACGGGCTCTGCAGCGGTGAGAGTTTCAAAGGGTTTGGCAGATATATTACCGGAATTTGTGCCGATAGAGAGAAGAGGGTCAGATATTCGGAGTATAAAAAGGCGCTCAACTCCAACATCGGTTCCGCTCCCAAAATCGTAGTCTGGCCCTATAACGGGCAAGAAGATGTGCCTCCTGCCTTTTACGAAGAGATTCCGGACCCATTGCCGGACTTTTCGGTAAGCGGTTATCAAATATTACCGCACCGACTAATAACCTTTATCTTTGATGCCGCGGTTTCGTTCATAGGCAAGGCGGATTTTCGCAGGACTAGCCGTAGCTAATTCAAGAAAATCCAACGCAGCATATGGGCGAAAGCACTGCACCCTACGGGGAGAACGATAAGAGGCGACCTGCTAGCAGATAAATCTTTGAATTCCCTACGGGGAGTCCTTCAGATTTCTCTACTCACATCTCACCTCTTCTCGTTCTCTCAAAAATTAAGGTTATTAGTTGGTGCGGTAATAAACGTCACCTTCAATCTGGAGGATGGCAGAAGAGTAAAAGTTACATCTTTCAGGCTGTATGATGAGAAGAAGAGGGAAGTTCCGGTAAGAGTGATGGATGCAAAGAGCGACCCGAATCTGCATCTGAAAGATAACCAGTTCGCCATTTTTCCCCTTAAGAGATTGGAGTACTCCACTACCTACCTGGCGCAGCTTCACTACATTTTGGATAAAAAAGCGAAAGTTAAGGAGTGGAGTTTCAAAACAAGAAGTTTCGACGCTTCTATGTTGAAGCTTTTGTCGAACGAAGACTCTTTTAGTATCGAGCCCAAAAGGAGCTATATCCTCTATATAGAGCCTCATGGGCCGAACGATTTGATCGGTGAACTATCTTATGCTGAAGGTGTTGCGGTAGAGATGCTCGACCCTCACACTTTCAGGATCGAAGTTGCCGATGCCGAAGATCTTCCTCTGACTATAAGGGCCGGTAACAGAGAGGTCAGGCTCCTTTTGGCGCGGTAGTCAATCCGACTCTCTGAAAAATCAGAGTTTTTTGAAATAGGTTGTGCGGCCGATACGCACCTTTTCGAACCCTTCGGGCGTAAAAGAGATGTCTGCATGGCCCAGAAAGAGAATGGAGCCTTCGTGCATAACGGAAGAGAGCTGTTTCAGGGCTCTTCTTTTCTCTTTGTCGCTGAAGTAGATCATCATGTTTCGTGAAAGGACCGCGTCGAATCTCCCTATATCTTCAAAATCTCTGTTGAAAATATTTGCATAGGTGAAGCTCGTATAGCTTCTGAGTCCGGAGTCTATGCAGTATCTGTTCTCATTTATCGTAAAGTTTTCCTGCAGTAGCTGCTGCGGCAACTGCGATACAGAGCGTTTGGAGTAGCACCCTCTCTCGGCCGACGCCAACGCGTC